>PAHL01000013.1 GCA_002711185.1 Flavobacteriaceae bacterium | reverse complement strand
ACCATCAACGGCAGCAGCTGATACGGTAGAATCTGTTGATACATGAATAAAGTCTGTTGACATAAAGTTTAGAGTTTCAGCAGATGTTAAAGAGTACATATACTTCCATCTATATCCATCAGATGTTTCAAAAATTGAGTTTGATGTAGAAGTTGGTTCTATTGTCGAAGCAGTTGCACCATCATTTTCAATAACTTTGTAAACAGCATAAGCACTATTCATTACAAAGTATGTAGAATCAAATAAATTAGTTGCACCACTATTAGCAGCATTTCCTGAACTAATATTATGTTCATACATATCATAAGTTGTTCCTGTTGTCCAATCTCGTCTTGGTATACAGAATGATACATCCGAAGATGTTATGATTTTTGCACCGATCATATCATCATAAGCATAGAATTCTGAAGTTATATCATCATTAGGTGTAGGTGGAGAAGCGTCTGTTCCCTCGTCTATTGTGTTGCCTTGTACATCGGCGTCGGATGCCCAAGAATGAGCACGACCTATGAATAAATAATATGTTTCTGACGCAGTTTCAGAAAAAGATTCTGAAAATTGTTCAGCATTATTTATTCTAAATTTGTTTGTGATTATTGCTGCCATTGTTTTTTCCCATAAGTCTAAATGTTTGTCTTTCTATTATTTATAACGGATTAAGTAGGTGTTGTGGTTACTTCAGCAGGAAAAGTTAAATTAGTTTTATGATTTTGATTCGAAGTAGATCCGTTAATATCAGATAATCTGACTGTTTCTCCATCTACTGAAGTATTTAATGAACCCGTAAATCTTAAATTTGCCCAATCTTTAAGAGTTGTACTAAAAGAAGCACCGTGTTCGATCTGTAAAACACCGCCTCCCATAGAAGTTTCTAGTAATAACTCACTTTTTCCTGTTTCTGTTCCACCCTCTAATACTATTGCGTTATTTGCTGCATAAGCAGATAGACCAAATCTACTTAATGTTTTTAATCTAGGACCTGCATATGCATATCCATTACTTACACTTGTACCTCTTGCAGTATAACTATTTAGAGAGTAGAAACTATTACGATTTCGTTTCTCTAATTCAATAGTTGTTTCTGGAGACAAGTTTAATTCTTTTTGTGTATTTGTGTTTGTATCTCTATAATCATTTTGTGGTTCTACAGCAATACCTGTTCTCGCCACTGCTGAAGATACTTTAGTTTTACCATCTAACTCAACACCATTACTCATTGATTTTAATCCTACTCCTGTTCTTCTACCAAAGAATGTAGAGAATAGAGTATTTAATCTCATGTAGATTGGNNTATCAGATGTACCAGAGAATAATCCACCAGATAGNGTTGCTGCCACAGGAGATTTAATTTTACCATTTAATCTAGTTTGAATATCAACCTGTCCTGTTACATAGAANCCAGATGGGTGTACTGCTCGTTTTAAAGCGTCACGCCACTCAGCAATATCTCGAGCAACTTTAACTACATAAGAATAATCTTGATAATATAAACTATCTTGAATTTTTTTAGANCCCTCAGATATATGTCCATCTTGATTTAAATATCTACCTTGAGTTGTAATTGNAGTANCTATTGTTCCTGAACCNGTAAGGTTATCTGATTTAGATACAGTTGCTGTTGTACTACCAGAAAAGGTAACTGTATCGCCAACTTCTAATTCACTAGTTGTTGCTGTATATTTTAGAAGAGGTGCTGTAAAATCAACAACGGTTCCTGTTGCACCACTAATATTACTTGTAAATGTTTCATCAGCACTTATCGTTCCTGAAACTGTTTTGAGTACAGCATATTTTGGAAATGCATATGATGGTGCTGATGTATAATCTATACCGTGTTCAATAATAGTTAATGAAGTTGCACGACCAATTTCATCACCAAAAGGAATTACAGTTGCACTTGCACCATCAAATGCTGTATCTTGTAGCATTTGTCCACCAGTTTCAAATTCTATTCTACTTATTCCGTCAGGTGTAGTATCTGTAGCATCCTCTAAAGCAATAAATCTATCACCAGAAATTGTTGCTGTAGGTAAAGTTGTATAACCAGACCCACTTGCGATCATTCTAATATCTGTTATATCACCAGAACCTGTTGTATTTTCTTGAACTAATTTATCTCCTAAATATCTATCTCCTACTTGAGTTAAATCTTCTAATACAATATGTTCATCTGCTTCTATATTGTAAGGTACATCTGGTTCAGAGTCTTGATTAACAATATAAAATCTTTCTGCTTTTGAAGCATCATCTTCCTCTGATAAAATATGTCCTGTACCATAACCACCATTACCTTCTAATTCTATTTTAATTTCTCTATCAACCATTTGTGAAGCAGAGTCTAAAAATTTACCACCACGACCATTATCAACAGCGTCCTCTAATAGTAGATCACCAGATCCTGAACCTGAAATTGTTCCACTTTCTAATTCAACATGAATATCTACACTTCCTGTTTCTGGTGCAAAACCACCATTGACAACTGAAACTTCTGCTTCAGCAGTTCCTGAACTAAATGTAATTGTATCACCCTCTTGATATCCTGTTCCTGCAGCATTAGTAATAACTTCAGTAACACCTGCACCTGAAATATCTAAAACTTGTACCCTACCACCTGAACCAGCACCACCTGAAAGAGTTGCTTCATCACCTACTGTTAGTGTNCTTCCATCGTTTGTAATTGTTGCTGTTGATAGTGCTTGACTTACTGTTAATTTAACAGTTAAATCTTCATTAACATTACTAACACCAGAAACTACTTCACCGTTTACGAAAGTTCCTGTTGTTGTATCTTCATTAATTATAATTTCAATAATTTGAGTTGTGCCTTCTTGAAACTTTAAAATATTTTCTACAATTGCTGTTGCTTCACTAACACTTGCATTTGAAGGATTATTTGCTTGAGTAATTGTCTGACCAACTAATTCAATAGGATCATTAAGTGATTGTGCTGTTGTTTGTGTACAACGAAGAAATGTTTGTGTATTCCATTTACCATCTGATACTCTTAACATATCATCGGTAGGTGTATAGATTACAGAATCTTCATTAAATAAAATTTTGAAAAATGCCTGATTTGCTTTTGCCGTACCTTTTGCACGATATAAAGATTTAATATTTTTAACAAGTTTTCTTTGATCAATTGAGGCATCCATATTTGTAGGAATTGTATTTAAAAATTCCTCTTTCATTTGAGATAAGAAATCACTTATCGTATGGTCAGGATCAGAGTAGTTTAATAATTGTTGAATGTTCTCTACAGGATTTGCACGATATTTTTTTACAGTTGCAGTCGCACCAGAGTTAGCACCAGTTACGATCTCACCTGTTTTAAAAGCATTATTTGAAGAAATAAATAATCTTGAATTTGTTATAATATCTTCTGATAAAATGGTTGATGTGGCACCAGAAGTTGCACCAGTTATAATTTCACCTCTTACAAAAGAACCAGAGAAAGTATTTTCTTCTTGAACTAAACTACCACCTTCATCTAAACCNTTTTTATCTGTTTGGTTAAGTAGTATATAACTATCGGTAGTTGTTTCTGTTTCTAAAAGAAGTCTATCTGCTGCTGTAATTGACTCTAACGAAATCTCAGCAGATTCCATGAAAAGATAATAAGACTCAAGAAATGATAAAAATTTAGGATGGTCACTTACTACAAATTCAGGTATCTGTGATCCTATTTGATTTTTTATTTTTGTCTTATGAGTTTTTTTAAATGTAGTCATTCTTATCCATTAATATCCTGATCCAGATGTTGATGAATAACTACTAGTTGTTGTATAAGTTGTTCCTGCCTGTGAACTTCCACTTTCAATTGTATCTACACTACCATTTACTGATGAGTTGGCTGTATCAATTTCTAAAATTTGATTTCTAACAGGAACAATNTCATTAGAATTAGGTATAGNAAATATTCTTACTACTGTGCTAGCAGCGCCATCAACATTTGAAATACTTGTTAAGTGTGCTGATGTTAAAATTATTTCTCCTGTTGTGTAATCAACAGTACCGTAAGTAGAGTCTGTATAAATTCTTGTAGTGCCACTTAGATAATAAACTCTAATATTACCAGCACCATCATCATCTAAAAAATGTTCGTTTGTAGAACTATCGTCATTGATTTTAAATCCTGATGATGAAACTATACCACCAGCACTTGAATTATGTCCAGAGTGTGGATTGTAAAATGCATTATTAAAATTAAGTGTGTATTTTAAACCAGAGTTTAAAGTAGGTGTAATTTCTTTATACATTTTAACTGTGGTAACATTACTTAAAATAGATGAATCGGTATCATCAATTAATCCGACTAATTCAGAATGTCTAAACATACCAGTAAAATTCTCCAATGTATTATTATTATAATTTGTTATTGTATTTAAAACATTTGTATTAAGTGTTGAAAGTGCTTTTGTAGTTAAACCAGAATTATATTTAAATGTTGTAGTAAGAGTTATGAAAGTTGTTTCTGGATCAATTATAACAGGCGTAACTGAAGCAACAGCATATGATTTTAATTGAGAAACTAAACTTGTTTTTGTTGCTGTTGTTAAATTAGAACCAGACTTTGCTTTAATAGAAATATAAACTTTACCATATGCAACAGGACTAGCATCCTCACCACCATAAACTTGAACTGATTGAGCATTTGCATATAAACTCTTAACTAAAACTTTATAATCGTCTGCTGTAACAGCACGATCTTGTGCTGTATAATCTCTTGGCGCATTGTATTTAATTGAAGTAATAGATTCAGGATTTGTACCACCAGCAGCATTTGTATCTGTTACGATGGTAACATCTGTAAATCCACCAATATCTCCGTTAAGTGTAAATGTACTAGCACCATTTGCTGCTGTACGATTGGTGACTATGTAATCTAATATAATAATATTACCATCAGCAATTGCTTTACCTAAAATTCCATCACCAAAATAAACTTCATATCTTCCATTTTCAACTTCTTGTAAAAAGTAAACTTTAGAAGTAGAATCTAATGCTGTAATACCATCAGCAAGTGTAAATGTATTTGTTGTAGAATCAGAGGATGACTCTTGAACTTTAACAGTTAATGTTGTGGTATCAACATTGTCGTTAGGTATAATAAATCTTTGATCTATGTCCGATGTGCTTGCTGTATATTTGTAGTTTAAATATGTGCCTTCTAAAATTTCTAAGTTATCAAATTTGTAAACACCGTCAGCGGGTATAATACTAACATCTGCATTATTAACAAAAGAATAAGAAGTGCCATCCACAGTTGTAGTAAATTTTGTTCCTCTTGACATGGTAACAGAAGCACCAGAACCATTGTTTATGGTTACATCAATAATTGCAGAAGCGGCCGTAGCACTAGTCGGAGTATATCCAACTTGTTTTGCTAAAGAAACTACACTTGATCTTAAATCAGCACTATCAAGATACATTTCATTTGCTAACATATTAGCATTGAAAGCGTTATAGTGAGTATTGTAAGCAAGAACATCTAAAAGAATATTTATTCCAGAACCTTCAAAATCATAATCAGTAAATTCGTCTTGTTGAGATAAAAAAGTTTTGAGGTTTGCTTTTATCGTATCAAAATCTAATTCTGATATATCTAGTTTAGTTGCCATATTATCTTAGTCTTTCTAAAAATGATTCTACTATTACCGGGTCTGGATAATTTTGCACATAAAAAGATATCTGACAAGCATATCCATTCTCATCAAATTTAGGTTTAGTTAGTACTTGAACTAATCTTGCTCTCGGTTCGTAGTTTTTAATTAACAATTCTATTTGTTTTGAAATTACATGATTCATTTGAGGAGTAATTAATTCAAATAACATCGCNCTCAAATTAGACCCTATTTCNGGGTGAAAAGGTTTTTCATAATGATTAAGATTTATAAGATTGCGAACACTTCTTTTTACTGCTTCAACATCTGTAATTTTAGTTATATCTTTTGTAGCAGAATTTTGTTGAAAGTCTAAGTTTAAGTCCTTAAAAATTTTAGCACTTCTTTTACTTTCATTACTTTGTGTTGCGTCATATCTTGACATTTGTAATCTCTCCTATTACAATATTTATACCGATTATTTAACCACCNGCAAATACATTACTTGACCCTGCGGCCACAGAGGTGCAACCTGATATACCATCACCAACACGACCACACCCTTTACCATTTACAAAAACAGTTGAACTACCTGACGCTATTGGTGCAGCGTGAGCAGGACAAGGAACACCAGGCAATAAGTGAGTAGTATTATTATCACCTTGTCTTGATACAGCAATACTGTTTGCAAAAACATCACCAGAACCTTGTGCTCTTGTCATACCGCTACAATGAGCGACATCAGCATCTCCAATTCTAGTTACCGCTGGCATTTGTTTCCCTTTTCATTAACTCTTTTAATTTAGAATCAAAAGTTTCTATGTATGCGTGATCTTCCTCACTATGAGGAGAAGGCGGATACTCTGGTTTAAAAATAACTACATTGTCAAATTTATCAGGTATATTATTATAATCAGAAAATTCTAATAAAGAAGTTTCTATCCTGACGATAAACTGACCTTTCATTATTTTTTCTTAGCAGTTTTTTTCTTTTTTTTCTTAACTGTTTTCTTTACCACTTTTTTCTTAGCAGGTTTATTAACTTCTGCTGGAAAAAATATTTCTTGAATAAATTTAAACATAATAATTTCCTTTACTTCTTAGATTTTTTCTTTTTCTTTTTTACAGGTTTAGGTACTTCAATTTCTTTAACTGCTATTTTAACTGCTTCATTCTCTGNATTTTTAGATGACATACCAGGAGGACAAGGCACAACACCTTCATCAACCAACCTTTGTCTATTTTTCATGTGTTGATCATTAATAGCGTCTTTTGACCCACCAGTATAATGTACAGCGTGTCCTTCTTGTACTAAAACATCAGCACAAATTTTACTACCATCTTCCGTTAAAAAATTACCGAGAATACGACCGAACTTGCCTTTCATATTTTCGCCATTTTTACTTACCTGTGTTTGTAAGATTGCATCGGTTCCTAAAAGTGAATTTAATCTTTCTTTTGCTTTTAAACCGAATACTTTTTCAACCTTATCGCTAGTTCTTGATTCTGGTGTGTCAATACCCATAACACGGACTCTTTCACCTCTTAACCAACAGCCGAATCCTAGGTCAATATCTACATCAACTGTATCTCCATCAACAACCTTTAATATTTTACATTTATACTCGTACATAGTTTTGATTCCTTGAAATTTCTTTACAAACTATTTATAAGACTGCTTTACAATTAACCTGAAATAGTGTATAATAATAATATGAGTGAAGAAGAATTAATTATGTTAGAAGCAAAGGTTGATATGGTCGATATTATATCAAAACACCCTGGAAAAGAAATGGAAACAGTTTCTATGTGTTTTAAAGTGATTGTTGATTCGTATGTTGCCATGTTAGGTGAAGAAGATACGGCAAAATTTCTCGAAGTTGCCATTGATTCGGTAAAAAATGGGTTTCACACCATAAATTCTAGTGAAATTCCTAAAAATCAACTGAATTAGACCGAAAAATTCGCAGTTTTTCGTCATTTTTAGTGTTTTTCGCAGTTTTCTGCGATATTTTGACACATTTTACAACTTTCGGGTAAACCCTTGATATTATTGACAATAAATCGGGCATATTCGCCCGAAAGTGCTTGAATCTACCGAAATTATAGTGTAAAATAAACACATATTAACAAAGAAAAGAAAGAAAAAAACATTATGAAAGATAGTAGATACGAAAAACAGTTTGAGTTTGCCAAAAAACTTTGGGAAAGTTCAACTGGTCAAACATATAAAGGATCGTTTGATGAGAAACTTCAAATTGAAAGAAAAATTGAATTAATTAAAGACTTAGTGAGGGCTGCATAATGANTAATTTTCAATACAAATCAAAAAACCGAGTGTTCAAAGAATTTAACGAGTGTAAAACAGTTTTTGATAAACTAGATTATGCTAAAAAGTTAAAAAAAGACGCTTACGATCATGTTTACAATCTAGATTTAGATAAACTAATCGTAAGACTACAAAATCAAATAATAATTAACCATTAACAGAAAGAGAAAAAATGAATACTACATTTGATACTACAATAGATGTTCAATCTACCATGNATGAAATAAACGATAATATTTCAAAATACAATGCTTGTCTTGCTGGACAATATCCAGGTGACGAAAATACCTATGCCGACAAGGCAATTGAACTAGGTAAATCAATCGGATTATCTGAAGAAGATATATTCGAAATTTCAATATAAGGAGAAACTACATTATGAATACTAACTTAAAAAATACNTTGATGGCAATATCTGAATTAAAAAGTGAAGATATTGTATCTGTTATTAATGCTGTCAGAAATAGACAAAAAGAACTGAACACAATTGCTGGCGCTGCTGCAAGAATGATGTTTACCGTTGGGGCAAAAGTCAGAGTCAACGGTTCAAGAGAAACCTTTTTAGGTACTATTGAAAAAATTAATAGAACTAGATGTATTGTAAAAAAAGAATCTACTGGGCAATCTTATAGAGTGCCAATGTCAATGTTAAAGGAGGTTGCATAATGACACACGAAGAACTAAAAGATAAAGTTTCAGATATTCTGAATAAGGCAGAAACTGAAATGAATNATGTAATAGAAAAATTTAATGAGAANAATGATGAAAGTATCGAAGTCGATACCGTTGATCTATCACATAAATTTTCAGATTTAAATGATTATGTGGAGGACTATTCATAATGACACCATCACAAAATTTTGTAACTGCCATTATANCACAGGCCATCGAAGATGCTNGATATACNGGNNNTAGTANAAAATATTTAAAACANAAANTNNANGCACTTGACTGGATTCTAAANAAAGATNNNATGTTTGAATATTATTGTAAACTTCTAGGCGTTGATCCTGATTGGGTTGGCGATCAAGTAAGAAAAACTAGTAATCTNAANATAACNAGATCACAACAAAAAAATATAAATGGGAAAAGATATTTTTTAAATTATCATAAAANGGAGAGAGTTTAAATGTTACCTACAAAACAGATGATAGAAACAGCACAGTCAGTCGCTGAGATTGCAAATGCTTATGAGAAAAAACATTTTACAGAGGAATCGTTAAGTAGTTTTTTATTTCAAGAAACATTAAATATGCCAGATGTAGAATTTGATGTAGAAAAAATTGCTGAGATTGCTCGTGAGTATGTTGATGAAGATGTTATCAACTCTTATGATGAAGAAGAAGAAAATAGAAAATATGAAAAAGAATTAGAAGGAGAATATTATGCCAGATATGAAGTTTAGAGAAGGTCAATATGTTTTAGAATTAAAAAGATATATTGATAGAACCTATAAAGAACATTATAGTAATAAATCAGGATTACAGGTTCAAGAAATTTTAAAAGACCTAGAAATTGGCAAAGAGTTTTGTCAAGGTAATGCTATCAAATACCTTATGAGGTATGGCAAGAAGAAAGGTTATAATCGTGATGATCTTATGAAAGCACTTCATTATACAATTTTGATGATGTACTACCATGATGAAAAAACTGAAGATGATTATTCTGCTTTACAAAAAGCACAGGCCGCTCATGATCCTTACACAAAAGGTTTTAACACAAGCGAAGGAGAAGAATAATGGAAATAATTTTACTTACTTTACCAGTAGTATTAGTTTATATGATACTAAGTTAATGATTAATGAATCGAAGATAATAACATATCTTAAATGGTCAGGTACTTTTGCAGTTATTGTAGGAGTATTTCTGGCAGCGATTGATATTCACCCTTGGAGTAGTTTTACTTTAATGACCGCAAGTGCATTGTGGTTTGGTGTCGGTATATCTTGGAAAGANTATGCAATTATGACCACAAATATTTGTACTTTTTCCTCTAGTGTTTTAGGACTATTAATTTATTATCTATAATACATAGTCGGAGTGTAGCGCAGTCTGGTAGCGCACCTGGTTTGGGACCAGGGGGTCCCAAGTTCAAATCTTGGCACTCCGACCATGTATTATAATGAAAGGGAGATATGATTAAAGGTTGTGTAGGATTTAGCCATATAGAAGGTAGTTGGTTCTGGAATGTATTGATTGTGAGAGGTAAGCATTGTTATCGTATTCCTTTGCTTTATCCTTTCTATTATATTCTATTTGCTTTATATAAAAGAAAAGTGCGAAAGAACCTGGAAGAGTATTCTNCCTCTGCTACCTAGCGATTCTCTGAAGNAACGACACCACTATATATAAAAGTACCAATCCCCATATTAATAAGAACTCCTCAGTAATCATACCGTTCTCTTGTATGAATTCACCAAAGATTGCAACTGAATAGATAGATATAAAAAATGCAATAAAAGGACTCCCTAAGAGTCTTAACATTTAATTATTGACTGGTGCGTTTGCACGCCATTGATAACAAGACCAATATCTTGCTGTTGTCTTGTCTTTTGCTGTATCGCAATTGTGCCTTGCACGGAATGATTTTCTTCTTGCAGGATCATCACGCTTAATTGATAAACCTGTTGTATCACCGAAAGATACTTTCTTNACTTTATCACCATCTTTGACATAAACATAAAACTTCTTAGAACCACCACGAATCGGGTCATTGAGTTTAACCTTCTTACCTTGATATTCTGCTTCAGTAATTTCTAAGTCTTTATATTGCTGTTCGCAAATACAATCTATATCTTCAACTTGTTTAAATGTTTTCATTTTTGGCGTTTCTCTCTTGCTTCTCTCGCCGCTCTTTGNGCAGCAGCACGAAAGAGTTTGTCAGCAATTGTAGTTTCTGGTAATCTCTCTCCGAGAGTTTTACTCTTTTTCTCTTTCATAGTATTATTTATACCCTTCACAGGTTGAAAAAGTTTTTTCCAATTTTTTTTGAATGCCTTGTCAGAATGACAATAAATAGTAGTAAGATATCATATCATTTCGTACTAAATAATTTACGAATGACACACTTAAAACAATCAATCGAAAAAAGAGTTAAACGAGATGGATTTGCTTACATAGGCGCTGCTTATGGAGTTTGCATATCATCTTTAGTTTTCTCAATTCTTTCTTCACTCTGACCCACCCTTCTTTGTAGAATCAGTATCCGTTGGTGTATTCAACCTTTTTAATCGTTCATCTCTTTGTCGATAAGACTCTTCGGTAGATAACTTCTCAATGCGTTCTTGCGAACTCCAATATTCATCAAAAGATAAATTATCATCTATATCAAAACCGTAAGAGTCTTTTCGTTTATACTTTTTANGAGATGGCGTTTTTTCGTTCAAGTGCTTTCCTTCGTTTACGATCTCGTCTTTCCATTTTTGCAAGTCGTGTATTNTCAACTCTGACAATGTGATCTTGCTTGCGTTTGAATTCTTGAAACAACTCTAATTGTTTCGACTCTTTTTCTGCTCGTGCAATACGATCCTTTAATTGTAGTTTGACTTTTTTTAAATCTCGAATGAGATCATTTCCGTGATGATATTCTCTTGATAACTCGACAATACGAGTATCAATGTTTTTATGTAGTGCTTTATCTCGACCAACTTCAGACATAATTTTTACCTCCGAAAAAAATTTTGATATCATTAGTATTTATTCGTACCCAGTGCTAGAGATACGAAAGCATTAACTCTTGTCCTTTTGCAACATTTTTTTCCCAATCATTTGCATTTCCGTCATCACTTATGTATTTAAAACAACGAAAAGGCACTTTGTAATGTAAACACACTTTGGCAATGGCATATGCTTCCATATCAGCCATATCATATTCATCAATACGATAGATATGTTCATANAAGTTATCACCAGTTCCGCAAGTTAAATCCGAGCGTGTAAAAGACGAGGGNGAAAGAGGTGAAGTCAAAAGTTCCGATTTTTTTTGAAAAGGNGTTTCATAAGGTTTAAANCCCAATGCCGTAACATTCATATCACGCTGAAGAAAATTTGACACTTCATAAAGTTTACCAACCTCGACTTTNCGAGATACTTTAGCAGCCGTACCATAATTGATNATGAGAGAGGGATTGTGATTCAATATTGTAGATGTAGTGACTCGTGTTGCATTAATCTTACCGACACCTGTTAATACAACCGAATGTGATTTCGATATCTCCGATACTTCCGATTGTAATGCAGACAATATAATCATATAGATTATTATAACATATACGAGTATGTGAGTCAAGCATCCTTACATATGTGCTACAATGAACACAATGAGCATAAAGACTATAAACGACCAAGTATCNAATCTATATTTTTCTATAAGAGTTTCTTTTTTTGTTTTCATAACCTATATAGTTTTTATATAGATCATTCTCCTTGATTAATCTATGTCAATCTGTCGCTTACTTTTTGGGTGAAAATGGATTCGAAAAAAAAATTGCAAGTAAAGCAATTGTAAAAGTAGGAATCATCAGAACACTTGCTGATAATAATCCTATAGACCAAGTCAATATGAGAATCAGTATTGAGAGTATCATCATTAACTTATACATTCCATTGAGTATATCATTGACCATATTACATTTTACTTTCTATTATCGTTATCTAGGACCTAACAGATCCCTTACAGTAGTGAGCAGGTATAACCTCAGTTTCCTAGTTAAGGTCTATCCTAGCGCCTGTCTTAGTATTATTGCCTGTGACGAATTCATCTTTCTTACCATTGACTGTTTCACTTGCGTTCCCGCCTACAGTTACATTAAAGTTCTTGCCTACTTCAACATTGAGATCAGCAGTTGCTTTTAAATTAATATCAGAGTCTCCTAATGCAAGCAGATTAATGTTACCCTTGTTGACTTGTACAGTTACATTAGCGTTTGCACCTACTTCAATATTATAGTTGTTACCTGCCTCTTGTTTTGTATTCATAAAGACTCTTAGACCTTTATCAATTGTTTGTCTAGCATCCCCTTGTATATGTACATAGTCATCAGCAGTAATGATTGTATAGTTGTCTTTCTTGACTCTTGTGATCTTCGTGCCATCGTTGTCGATCTCATAGCCAGACCCTGACGCATGGCGTTCATGTATTCTCTTGGCGCCCTCGGTGTCGTCATATTCTCGTATGTGGCCGCCCTCTGATTCGTACACATGATTTTTCGGATAGGATGCGTTGTATGTGGTTTCAGGTTCATCCCATGTGCCACCAAGGTCAGCGTTGATAATGGAAGACCCTGACCCAGCGATGCCAGTTCGCTGATCAACTGTGCCTGTTTGTCCTGCGATGCTAGTGATTTCGTCTATATCAGCGACAGATACACCAGTATCGACATCAGCTCGGCGTAATGTAAGCGAACTGTGAGGGTTGCTCTCAGCGCCATCCGTCTTCTCGTTGACGGCCAATCGGTTGACATCTGTTTCGGTATACTTTGGGAAGTTGCCCAGCGGATCTTCAAATCCTGCCTGCCCAGATGCGGAGCGACTTCGACCGTACTCGTCTGTCGTCTTCCCTGGCAAAAACGCTGGGACGCCTGGCAAAGTCCCCATAATCATAGGCAGTTGTGCTTCTTCACCATCAGTAAAGAAACCTACAACCCATGTACCTTCGACCATACCTAGCGGAGTCTGCCCCACACCTGATACAGTAGCGCTAGTGATAGGGTTCATCACATGGGCCCATGGCAGGTCAGCAGTGGGTATACGATCAAGGTCCTCTGTGTGATAACCTAGACAGCGAACACGAACACGCCCTAATGTTTTCGGGTCTTGTCTGTCCTCGACTACACCTACAAACCAAGTGAACCCGTCTTTTCCCATAAAATTTTTCATAAACTATTCCTTCTCCCGGCCGATATCGCCCAGATTAAGTCCACTTGACCAGCCGTCATTTTCGAGCATTTCTTTGTATGGGGGATCATGGGGGATCGTGGGGGATGGTGACACCAACTCTAACTTTAAACCCTTGTAATTACTAATAAATTCTCCTACGCTTTTTTGCATAATTTAGATCAATCCCCATTGTTTAATTAACTTATTTTCTTCTATATGTGTACAATCATCACAACTACATGACGGTATATCAAATCTTTCATGTATATACCCGCATACAACGGAAGTCTTTGTATTCTCATCAGCATACTTGCCAACAGGTCTACAATGACATAAATGCCCACACTTTGAGCATCGTATTACTGATAAGTTGCTTACCATACTATNAANCATATCACTACGACTAATAATACAATCTCTATCAATGCTTTTCTATCGTTAGCGGCTATCTCTTGTTTACTTCGTTGTTTCATATCACGATAGGTTGCTNNAGTACTATAATCATCATTGTAATTAATGTGANNAGTACAGCAAAGAATGTCGTCCAGAGTAGCATTTTGTATATCATATAGACTATTTATACTGCGACCGTTGAGCGACCGATATTAAAGTATTGGGAGGAGACCTCTCTGGAAAAAATTTTCTAGCGTCTGAGGGAGTGAGAGATATAGAGAGGATCTGTTTGTTTAGTTTTCTTCTTTGTAGATATCTATTGTTACGCCTGTTCCTCTACTTGCTCTTGAAGGGAATTCAGATACCTCGCCTGGCCATCGTGATTTAACAGAGTCTTTGACACACTCTAAAACTTGTTTATAATCTTCTGGCGTTATTCTATGTCGTATTTTACTGATAATATAGTCACCTGAATACTGTGGATCATCTTCACCATCAGGATTATCAGCAGCAACATTTCTTAGATTAAATGTGATTTTGTCACCTGCTTCAAGATATGATTGCCCTTTGACAAGTAGGCGTAATCGAGTACCTGATCTGACTTGTGCTGCTTGACCTATTCTTTGACCTGTGAGCACTCCATCTCGTCCTACTTCTTTTCCATACAGACCTACATCTTTATCATCACTAAATCTTGTTGTTGATTGTAAAGAAACTCTTGATTCAGGATAGTCTGATACTGCTAAATCATCATAATCAACAGGTGATCTGACAATTGCGTTGATTTCAGCGTTATTATTCTTTCCTATGACTGAGTCTGCGTGGGAACTTGTATTAAATGTTTCATGGTAGTTATAATCATCTACTTTGTATGATTTATCGTATAGATTATGTGTAATAACTCTATGTCCGTATGTTCCTAGTGCTGTATTCGCGGCTACATCATGGAATTGATTGATAAACTCATATTCTTCTACATTTCTATAATCATTTACAATCTTATCTTCTTCGTTGCCCTTATCGTCTATTGCTTCGTCACCACCTTCTTTTGGTTGATAAAAGAATACTTGTTTAGATTTAACAGGAGTGGCACCTTTATATGATACCATACTCTGCCAACTGCGAAAATGAAATCCTTTTGTTGTTTCGTAAAAGTAAAACCCTACTGTTCCCTCGTTTAATTCGTTATAAGGTATACAATGTTTACCCATCATATTGAATGCTTTAAATGGTGATATATTAGGAATAACAACAGGATTAGATTGAGCAGATTCGTAATATAATCTCTTACGACTATCAAGATATCTAGGATCTTTAAATATATTTCTTGCTGCTGTTGACATACTTAAATATGATTGACTTACTTTGACTCTTTGATTGCGTAGCATTTCTCTACTGCAAAAATGCAAAACATAGGTTACAGTACCAGGATTGATCTGTTGTTTATTTGTAAGTTTGTATATGTGAAAAGGGTGACCTGTTTTTTCTGTGGCGTCAATAATATGCGTTTCAGCATTTGCACCTGGCGTAGAAATCTTAAATGATAATCTTTCTGTGCCTTGTATTGGTAGTTTTGATATGAGATTTTGTGAATCACCTATGACAATTGAACCTGTGATTGAATTACTGTATATACCCTCGTATATATTCAACTCTAACATCAATGGTTTAATATCAACTGCCTCACCGCTATGACCAATCAATACAATATTATTTAAATTATAATCACCTGCGAATTGTATTGTATCTTCATGCCTTAAACTTGCATTATCTGGCGTCTTTGTTGACATAATCTAGTAATCCTTAATATGTATCAGATTTTATAAGACCATTGAATTCTGATATGAATGCTTTTAAAAATCTTCTATCTAATAATCTAATTTTTCTATACTTATCCTGTTGTCTTTCTTCNTATTCTCTGTTTGTAACTGGCAAGGCGCCATCTTCATCTGAATTACACTCGACTAGNTATGAGGTGTCACCTGGTCCGTTTGATGTAGTTCTACCACTTGCCTGCGTAATTTCATAATGGTGTATCGAGTCTTCACTACCTGCACCATATTTGTCTGTTAGAAAGTTCGCAAAATCAGGTTGTGTCATCGGCCATTGATAATATCTATCTGTAATATTGTTTGTCATTAGTATTACCCAATGATATTCTGCGTCACCAAACCATTTGTAAGCGACATCTTCTGGTTTCTCACCTTCTCTTACATCATATTCTTCAAATACAAAGGCACCTGCTGCGACACCTGATCTTAGTTTGACTCGTCTTATTATGTTAGGCACTAGTTTGTATGTACCNTCACCTTTAATATCGTAACCCATTAGTGGAAATTTATCGAAATATGACATTAGTATCCTTGATTAATTCTATCTTTTGTTAATAGTTCAGTTTCTTTGAATGTTAAACTCATTGTAATTTGTGTAGGTGCGCCATCTTGAAATGATCTAACACCGCCTGGCGTATAATCAACAGCACAGTTCTCTAGTACACAGGTTGAAATCTTGTGGTAGTAGTCATTTTCTGACGCTGTACCATCTTCTTTTTGATACATATAGTGNATATCAAATTCTGAAGGTAGTGTTAAGAAACGACCTTGTCCTTGTTGTAGTTCAGGTGACATATGAAATCTAAACATTTGTATAATTTTTTGTACATCATCTGTTTCATCTTGATTTCTAGGTGCGAATGTAAAGTTATATGAGAATTGTCTTAGTGCCATTTGATCGAACATCACTTCTAGATACGGGTTGTTTGCTTGACCGAATGCTTTGTTTAGTAGTTCTTCACCACCTTCACCACCACCAAGTGCTTCAGCAATACCTGCAGCAGCATTAACAGCAAGTTTCGATCCTATTGCTTTACCACCATCTACTATTGCACCTGCAGCAGCTTCAAAATCGTTATTTGCCATCGCTTGACCCGCAGCCATACCTGATTGTGCAGCAGCACCTAACATGCCAGTTGCCATACCATTGTATCCTGCAGCAAGTGTGTCTTGAACATTAGGTGGTAGATAAATCGCAATTGAATCAGTAATTCTCGTTGTAGTTTTATTATAACTTGATAGACCTGTTGCTGTACCACGAGATTGTTTTCTAATATCAACTCTATCACCTGTAAGAATATTACCCTTTGAACCTCCAGCAACTAAACCTTTTTGATATCCAGCGTCAGCAGATCCTCCTGCTGTTGTTACATTTACAGTTTTTGAACCACCTTGTCTTACTGCTAAAGGATGATTTTCTTGAACCTTTACAGTTTCACCAACTGATTGTCCATCAGCACCAGTGTATTTGTACTTAGTTCTATTTTGAACATTGATATAAAACAGCATATAGTGACCACTTTGCATATCGTTGGTCACATCTCTAGGATATGCTATGGACGAAAATGCTAGAGGATCGTTGTCTGCTCTAGAAGTAGGAGACTGTTGCCTCATATCTATAGCATTCTTTCTTAATATTGGTGTTGTTGATCCGCTACTATTAAATGCATCCCCGAATATATTTCCAGCAAGATTATTTAATGCGTTTGATATTAGTCCCATATCTCTCCTTGATAAATATTGTTATAACTATTTATATGAGTATGAGAGAAAGATCACAAAAATACAAAGGTAAATTTACACCAGAGAACCCTCAAAAATATGCAGGTGATTGTAGTAATATCATCTATCGTTCTATGTGGGAAAGAAGGTGTATGAAATACTTTGACAAGACACCTGGCGTAATACTATGGTCTAGTGAGGAATTAGCAATACCTTATTATGATACTGCAACCAAGAAACAGCGTAGGTATTTTCCTGACTTTCTTATTAAAGTAAAAACATCTGATGGCAGTATCAAAACTCATCTTATTGAAGTTAAACCTACTAAAGACTTGCGACCTCCTACTGGTGGCAGAGGTAAAAAGAAATCAACTGTATTGTATGAAATGAAAACTTATCAAATGAATCGTGATAAGTTTGCGTCAGCAAGAAAATGGTGTGATGATAGAAATATTACTTTTGATATCTGGACAGAAAAACATCTACAACAAAAAGGTTAGAATCCTGCTACCTCTTTTAATGCGTTAGCAGTAGGATCTGAATGATCTGTGCTTAATTTAGTAGTGTTATTTGTTTGTGATTGACTAGAATTATCAACACTATTATTATTGACTACGATATTACCACTGGCACCAGCACTATCATTTTTTGCTTGTTTATTTTCTGCAACTGCTTCATTTAAATCTTGTCTACCCTCAGCTGAAGCAGCCCTCATTCTCATCTCTGATTGTGATAATTGTCGATAATCTCCATCTGCACTAGTAGGTTTAAATAAATTTCCTTCATCATCTACAATCATTTTTCTTTTCATCCATGCTAGTTTTTCTTCAGGTGTCATAAATTCAGGAGTAAAGTTATAACCAAGAGCTTTCATTGACGCTTCTTGATATGCAGGGAAACCTTTTGTTTTATTAGTATCGAACATTAAAATTAGTCTAGCGTCTGATTTAGAAAATCCTTGTGCTTTAAGACCTTCATACTCATCTCTTTTAGTATCACTTCTTTTAGTACCTTCTTCGTGTGTCTTTTCTGCTGTTGCGTCTGTTAATTTTTCAACATCACTTTGTTTTTTACCAATACTTCCAGATGGCATAGATACAGTATCTTTACCTTTAACATACGCCTCGTCTAATAGTTTTTCCATTTGTAATGCTCTTGCTTTTGCCTCTGCTGCTACTTCTGGTTGATTAGACCCATCTGGACCAGCCATTAATGCTTGATCTTGAAGTCTATACATTCTAGATTGTGCGTCATCTACACTTATAGTAATAGGACCACCCTTAGCTTCAGGTTCTGAATCATCCTCTTTATCCATTCTTTCTTGATAAACTCTATTGAATGCTTCACCAGGTGACTCGCCACCAGGAAATGCAGCCTTGAGCGCTGCAAATCCAGCAGCAGCAATTGCTTTAATTCTTGTCGCTATTGCACCAAATAGATCAAGTCCTTTGCCAAGTATTCCTTTAAAGTCAATATTAAATATACCTGTGATGAAATCTTTTATACCAGTGAATAACATTTTGAAAGCATTTGTAAAAAATTCTACAAAATCTAAGTCATCAAGTTTTGCTTTTATACCATCAAAACCAAACAAACCTGCAACATAACTTAATAAATTTTTGAAAAGTGTTGATGGTAAAGTTATTAATGTTGCAAGAGCAGTAGAAACACCTGCAATAATAGCGTCAATCATACTATCGCCTGCGTCTAATGACTCTTGAAAGGCGTCAAATCCTTTTTTTAAACTGTATATGACAGCAGCAATTGCTGCTACAATTGCAATTACTGGTGCCAAAGGAACTAATACAGCACTTAGACCACTAGACAATGCAGAAAATATAGTAGGTATAAATTTAATTGCTTTAAATGCAATTTTAAGAATTGTAAAAAATGTTTTAGGAAAAGTAAAAGCAGCGATTGCCCCTAGTCCTAATATCAATGATCCTTTAGGACCTAAAAACTCGTATATTTGTTTTCCTACTTTTAGTATAGGTACGATTGCTGCTTTTATTTGATCTGAAAATAAGAATAATGACGCTACTATACCAGCGAATAATGCTTTTTTAAGTTTACCAATACCACCATCGTCTGCAAAAGCACTCTTGAGAGAATCTAACATCCCACTACTAAAACCTTCTTGACCACCCGTATCTTCTATTCCACCACTATCAGTATCAGACGCTGAAATCTTATCACCCACAGTAGGTTGTTGTCCTAAAACAAGAGTCTGGACCATACCTGCAATATTCTCAATACCATCTCTAATATCTTCAAATATTGTTTTCATTGATTCCATAGGACTCATTTGTCTTGCTGCACCAGCGACAGCGCCACCTGAAGCAGGTTGAACTGACGATCTTGCTGGACTTATCACCTCATACGGTGAGTTTATTGGTACTAGTGATCCTAACATCTATTATTTCCTTGTTCCTGCATATAAACCAAACCATGCTGCTCCAGCACCAACAACCACACTAACAAGTCCTGATTGTTCCATTGAAGGATCGCCTAGTGCCATATACCATATTACAACTTTGTATAGTAAATAGATATATGTTGTTATGAATATTCTAGGAAATATTCTCCATGCGTCTAGCGCCTTTGCTAAGTCTATAAAACCTTGATACTTATTCTTACTAGAGTCAACTATATTAGTATCAACTTCTAATTCTATGTTAACCTTTTTGGTTTCTGTATCAATCTTTTTTACTTCTTCACTCATAGTTTAACCTTTTTGATTTTGTTTTTTAATTCTTTCATTTTCTTCTTTAATATATGTTACTAACATATCTACATATATTTCCCTTTCAAACGGTATCATATTTTCTAGATCACCAAGAGAGTAATTATGGTGTTGCATTAAAGCAAAATTCGTACTATAATAATTCTCCAGGCTATCGTGTGAAAGGGCTATTCGAAAAAATCGTTAAGTCCATTCAATGTTACCTTACTTTTCTTTTTAGTCTTTGGATTCTTTACCTCTATTTCATGTTTTAATTTAGGCATAGTATCAAAAAACTTTTGAACAGATTTAAATTGTTGTGTATTTAACTGCTCTAAGAATTCTTGTAACTCTTTTTTAGTCTGATCTTTTGGATCATAAACTTTTTCACCTTTATCTTCATAAATTTGTAGAATACAACTTCCAATAACTTCTAACATATTAGCAGCAGTTATATTTGCAATACCTGTATTCTTAAAAGAGTCAATAGTAGGATAGGTCATAATCATACCCATACTATCAGTAAACTCAATTTTATTTGTATGTTCTTCATCTACTTGTACTTGTACTTTGGTTAAATCAACTTCAATATCAGCATAAGTTTCTTTGTCATCTGGACATAATATTTTTAATTTAGAAACCTCACCAACTGACTTTGCTCTAATATTTAAAAACAAGTATTCAGTATCGAACATAGGCAATTTTGATATATTAGTTTTACCAAATGTACATTCACTAACGATATCTTTAACTGCCTGTGTGATAGCACTGGACTCGCCATTCTCCATCGCCATCATAAGTATCTTTTCTTCTTTTACCAAGAACGGTCGATACTTAATTTTCTCATCCGTTGATGGTAGTTCCAACTCATATGTTGGAGTGCTCAGTTTTGGTAGTGTCATAATTTAATCTCCTTATAATATAAAATTATGTAAATGGTGGAAATATTTTCCCCCTTGTTAATCTGCCTATCGGCAATTGATTTTTTGCTTGATTAAATATACTTCTACCTGCTCTACCTAGTTCAGGTGGTAACTTATCAAGTAATCCATCTATACCTGGTCTTCCTTTAACTGGATGTAATGTTTGACGACTTGAACCAAATTCAATTCCTGCAATACCATCTGCTGTTAAATTGTACCATTGTTTGTAATTAAAACCAACATTGATTTTAACTATATTGTTTCCTGCATAATTATAATCTATTGCACTTATCGTAGCAGGGTAAACCTCAGTTGCTTCAATACCATAAGTTGGTACATCTCTATCACCTTCTCCATCAAGTGAACCTAATTGATAGATATGCATTTTACCAATGTAATCATCATAGTATTTTGCTTTGTGTGTATTCATATCGACTGCTAATTTTTGCCATGCCTCCATGAAATGTCTTTCTCGTAAATATTTATCTGCATAAAACGAAGCATTAATCTGACCTGTAAAAGCATGTGCCTGCACCATTTCATATTCAGGTGCTGATCCATATTGTATTGCTTGTGTTTGTAAATCGTGACCAGGCATTGCAACGGTATCACAATGAATATTAACTTGTTGTCCTAATTGACTTGCTAGATTATGCATATATTGAGGATCAGGATTTGATTGTCTTGCTTGTTCTGCTAATCTAGGATGAATTGATTGACCTTCTTTTAAAACTATATCATTTGACTCTTGTACAAGTTTATTTAGACTCACTGGAAGAAATAATCTAACCGCAAATCTTGTAGTTCTAGCATAACCCTCTGCCTTTGCCATAGCAGATCGAAAACGACCAATCGTATTTTCTGTATTGGCGTGTTGTCTTAATCTAGGATCTTGATCAACTCTATCTAAACTTTTATCTCTAGGAAAACCTACTCGTATGTCAAATGGACCTACTCTTTTTCCTGCTCTAAAAATTGCCATTAGTAAGGACTTCCTTTCTTAAATCTTGCGACTGGTAAAAATATTGCAACCGCCATCTCATCTGCTGGTATATTTAGAAATGAAGTTCTAACTTGACTAAACAGATAATGTTTTGTAGTTCTTTTAAAATAACTATTATTTACAAAGTCAATATTATATCTAGTTTTTTTATCAAAATTTGAGTCACTAGCATATTCTGCTAATTGTCTTAAAAACGCCACTCTTGCACCAGGTTGTAAATAATGAAAGTTAAGACCACGAAACCCACCTCTTGCAGGTTCTAATGGAAAGATCAAAGGAAACCTATCATAGTAAGGTAGTGTTTCTTTATACTTCGGATCATACCCAAACAAATTCATTATACCATATTTTGGTCTTAATGTTGCTTTACCTGTATTGATTAATGATCTAGCACCTGGTGTCGTTATCTTTTCAACTTCTTTTTTGTACCAGTTATAGGACTTTGGTCCAGTAGTCTTGTCTAATATCTTATCAAATACAGTTGCCATACTACTATTTATACTGGTTTATAGATCGTAATTAATTCTTCTTTACCTTTAACTTTGATCTTATCTACTTCAACTGACTTGATATTCTTTAGTTTTTCTTGAGTATAACTTGAATATAATGTGGTAACAATACCGCCATCATCTGTCTTATAATTTCGTGTTGTTGCTTCTAGTCTTGCAGCCAGATTTACTGCATCCCCAATAACTGAATAATCAAATCTAGTATCACTACCCATATTACCTACAATACAAGTACCAGTATTGACACCAGAACCTATGTTGATATCAGGTAGACCTTTTTCTTTAAATAATACTTTTAGATTTTCTGTTTCTTCAGCACACTCAATCGCTGTCTTGACTGCCATCTCAGCATGATCTTCACAATCAAGTGGTGCGTTCCAGAATGCCATAATACAATCGCCCATATACTTATCTACACAACCACCATTGTCTAATACAATTTTTGTCATTCTGTTTAGATAGTCATTTACAACTTCTACTAGACCTTCAGGATCGTCATTGTTTTTATAGTATTCAGATATCGGTGTAAATCCTACAATGTCCATAAATAGAAAACTCATCTCTCGTCTTTCGCCACCGAGTTTTAGTTTGCTAGGATCTTTTTGTAATATTGCTACTTGTCTAGGGTCAAGATATGTTTCAAATTGTTTTCTTATTTGTTGTTTCAATTGAAACTCTAAAACAAACCGATTAAATATACTATGCATACCAACTATTGTCAAGCAAATAATTGACCAACTTACATCTGCAAGAATAAGATATTCGGTAAACAAATAATGTGAGGTAAATACAAGTATAACATAAGATAATATCATTGTCAAGCCGATAACCCAATATGGTGTAAATCTTGCTAAAATAACTATTGACATTCCGAGAAATATTGATATAATCAATTCTAGAAATAGACTGTAATCATATCTATTGATCTGTTCTCCGTCTAGGACCGTCTGTAAGGTCGAAGCAGATAGTATATAATCATGTTTTTCACCTAATGGGGTTGCAATAATACTAGATAAACCCTCAGCAGTTATACCGATAATAACTGTACGACCTGCAAATTCAGAAAAGTCCTCTTCACTTGCTGATATGGTATCGAATTCTTTATTCCATCTTAACCATATTCTTGCATGAGGATCAGTAGCGATTGTATCATAACCAGGCACCCTTACAGCAATTACTCCCCCTTCGCCTGCCTTAATCTGATAACTAGGATCACCAGTTGCTACTCGTATCGTTTCTAATGCCATAGCAGGATAAGTTTCTTCACCGATTCTCATAATCAATGGCACTCGTCTTACAACACCATCTATCTCTGGTGCTGTATTAATAACACCAACACCATCTGCATATTGTCCTAATTCAGGTATCGGTCCTAACATACCAGGCCATTCATACAACCAAGGTAGTGGGTCACCTATTTTTGCAACACCTCTTGGCACAGCGTTCTTGTTTATTTGTGTTGTGCCAACTTGAGCAATAACAACACCCATTTGATTTATTGTATTGACAAATGCTTCATCTCCACCCATTCTATCATATTCAGAAAAGAGTATCGGCATAACAATTATACCTACTTGTGCTTCTCTTAATTTGATAACTAGATCAGCAAGTATTCTTCTATCCCACGGCCATTGACCATACTTTTCAATAGACTTTTCATCTATTGTAACCACACCTATATCAGGTGATACTTCTTTTGTTTCTGATTGTAATATAAGATCAAAGGACTTTAATCTTAGTATCTCTTTTATTTGTGGGTCGCCTAAACCTATAAAGGTAAGTATTGCAAGTGTCAATAGACCTATGGTCCAGTGAGTA
>PAHL01000012.1 GCA_002711185.1 Flavobacteriaceae bacterium | reverse complement strand
TTGGTATTTTAATTCAATCAATCTCTGGAACCTTAGGTTACAAAAGTAAGGGTGTAAGTTCTTTCCCTTTTAGTATTTATCTTGGAATATCAGCTTTAATTGGAGCAATTATTGGGGCTAAAATTGCAATTGATGTTAAGGGTGATTTATTTAATAAAATATTAGCTGTAATTATTGTTATTGTAGGTCTGTTAATTATATTTAGACCAAAAAATAATTATAAATCATTAAATGAATTTACAACAGGTAATAATCTGTATATAAGTTGTTTAGTATTTTTTTTTATTGGAATATATGGTGGTTTTATTAATGCGGGAATTGGAATTGTTATTATGCTATTTTTAACTAGATATAATGGTCTATCCTTAATCAAAACCAATGCAACAAAAGTAACTTTAGTTGCAATTTACACAACTGCAGCATTAGTATTGTTTGCATATAACGATAAAGTTGATTGGTTAATGGGCCTTTGGTTGTCTCTGGGAATGTTTTTTGGAGGGTGGTTCTCAAGTAGATATTCTGTAGTTAAAGGCGAGAAGGTAATAAAAGCTACTTTATTGATAATGGTAATACTCATGTCAATTAAGCTCTGGTTCTTTAGTAATTAATATGATCAATAATTTCTAATCCATAACCAGTTAAACCAATCCTAGGAATTTTTTTTGAATTACTCATAACTTTTAATTTTCTAATATTTAAATCGTATAATATCTGAGCACCAATCCCGAAGTCTTTGTAGTCCATCTTAATTGGTGGAACAGAGTTATTTCCACTTTTAGTTTGTATTTTTTTAAGAGATTTGATTCTAGACAAAAGATCTTCGTTGCTTTGTTGATGATTTATAAATAATACTGCCCCTCTTTCATTATCATTTATCTTTTGAAAGATTCTATCAAGACTTTTGTCGATAGCTCCGGTTAAAAAACCTAGAACATCATCATTAATCCTTGATGAATTAATTCTTGTAAGAATTGAGTCAGATCTTTGCCATTTTCCCGTTGTAAGTGCCAAATGGATTTGGTTATTGGTAGTTTGTTGATAAGCTCTTAAACGATATTTTCCATATTTAATATTTATTTCCGTATCGATTTTTTTAACTATCAAACTATCATGTTTCATTCTATAAGCTACTAAATCCTCAATAGACACAATTTTTAAATCAAACTTGGCTGCTAATAATTGTAAATCTGCTAATCTAGCCATTGACCCATCATTTTTTATTATTTCAATTAAAACTCCTGCAGGGTTTAATCCTGCTAACCTTGCAAAATCTATTGCTGCTTCAGTATGACCAGTTCTTCTCAAAACACCACCTTCTTTAGCAATCAAAGGAAAGATATGACCAGGTCTTGAAAGTTGATTTGATTTAGTTTTTGAATTTACTAACGCTAAGATAGTTTTTGATCTGTCATCTGCTGATATGCCAGTAGTTACATCCTTGCTTTTTAAATCTACCGAAACTGTAAAAGCTGTATTTAATGGATCAGTATTCTTAGTAACCATTTGATTTAACTCCAATTGATTGCATCTACTTTCCGTTAGAGGTACACATACAAGGCCTCTTCCATGAGTAATCATAAAATTAACAAGCTCTGGCGTTATTTTTTCAGCAGCACATATAAAGTCGCCTTCATTTTCTCGATTTTCATCATCGACAACTATTATAAGTTTTCCTTTTCTAATATCATTTATAGCATCAGATATTTTATCGAATTTTATGTTTTCCTTCATGTATTATTTTTCTTTTTTATAAAACTTAGATAGATTAGCTTAAAAGGATTAAATAGGGTATTTACATTTAAAAAACCTTTATCTGATGAAGCCCTATTCATTAAAATCACAGAGAATGGAGCTAGAATTATTGTTGAGACCCAACTCGCNAGCATAGGATGAATGGTACCATCTTCGGCTGCATTCTTACTAAANAANCCTATGTAATGATAAACCAAAAAAATCACAACAGACAAAACAAGGGGTAAACCTAATCCACCTTTTCTTATNAAAGCTCCCAATGAAGCACCAATAATAAAAAGTAAAAATGATGAGAAAACTAATGCATATTTATCATACAGTGTTGTTTTATGAAGGTTTATTAGTTTTTGAAATATAAAGAAGCTTCTTTTTTTACTTTCTAGGTTGGTAATGTTACTTTTTACTCTTGGAATTGCAGATAAAATAACTTCAGAATATCTCCACTGTCTATCAGATTTTAAAAATTTTAAAGAATTAAAATNAGAAATATTAGATTGTAAATTTTCAGATTCATTTATTTTTAAAATTTGATTNAATCCATTTGCATTATTAAAATTTTTACTAAATAATTCTTTTTGTTTGTTTAGCCCAATCTCAAGTGAATCAATACTTTCATGCAATTGATTTATTTTTTGCATTCTGTAAGTAGTAGTATAATTTTCCTCCGTTAAATCTATATTATTAAATTGTGAGAGGTCAATATTCATTATGTATTCTTTAAAATGAACATTTGTATGAGGATNTTTATTTTGATCCTCAGGATTATCAGCTAATAATTCCTCATACCTATATCCATTATACAAAACCATTTGAAGAGTTGCATCAGTTGTTTCACTCTTTAATTCTCCATTTTCTGATTTTATTACAATTCTATTTTTTTTATCATTAGTTTTTCGGTGTATGATTATGTTGTCGAGCAATTGATCATTTTTTCCATATTTTTTTTCAACTTTAATAGTCATTTGACCCAAATCATTAAATATTCCCTCTCTTATTGCAAGTGCTGGTTTTAGTTTTCCTATATTCTTTCTCAAATTATATGACTTTAATTCTCCTAATGGAATAATATTATTAGAAAAAAAATAAATAAAAACACCTAAGAATATATGAAAGATTATAAGTGATTTCATAGCTCTTTCAAGAGAAATACCCGTAGATTTCATTGCTGCAAACTCGTAATTTTCAGCTAGTCCTCCATAAGTCATTAATGAGGCAAGAAGAACAGATAATGGAAGAACTAAGGGAACTAATTTTGGAGAATAGTATGCTAAAAACTTAAAAATTGTAAAAAAATCTAAACCTTTTCCTGCTAATTCATCTATGTACAACCAAAAAGCTTGAATTATAAAAATTATCATACAGATTGCAAATACAGAAACCAATCGTTTTGAATANAATTTTAGAAGGTATATGTCAATTATTTTAATCATCAATCAATATAGTAGTCTGGATATTTTAGTTTATCGAACTTAAAAAAGTTTTCAGCTCTAGTTTTATTTGTAATTAAGTTTTTTATTGTTAGGGTAGTGGTGGTTCTTTGATCACCAATTTCAATAAGTTTATATATATGTTTTGTTTCCATATTAATTCCAAGTAGAAGATAATTAATATTAGTATTTTCTTTTTTTGGTATTAATTTGACATATTGTATTGGAACATTATTTACATATTGAATAATATCCCATTTTAGTTCATATCCAGTCTTGTANATATTTAATAAATCTAATGGATTGATCATAATATTATCTTCCTCGTAAGGATCAGTAATTGTAATTTCTTTATTTTCTGGAATAATAGTGTAAAGATTATTACCATCAAACAATTGTTCTAGTTCTGCAATGGACAGCTTATACTTGTTTTTAGATATAATAATTTTGCCAAATGTTTCCTGTCTGATATTTTCNTTACTATTTTCTAAAGAATATTTAAATTCAAATTCGAAGTTTTTGTAGTCACTCATCTGTTTTGAAACTTCATCAAGTAGTTTTATTGACTTNGANATTNGTTGNCCAAAAATTGGAAGGTGAATTAATAAAACAATTAATATAAATTTTTTATCGATTCTCATTNTTTAAGTGATTATTAAGATGATTTAGGTCTGTAATTAGAACTTGTCTGGCTTTACTTCCTTCAAATGGCCCAACTATTCCAGCAGCTTCCATTTGATCTATTATTCTCCCTGCTCTGTTGTAACCCAATTTGAGTTTCCTCTGTAATAATGAGGCTGATCCTTGTTGAGCAATTACTATGACTTCAGCTGCCTCCTTGAATAATGAATCTCTTTCTGAGANATCAATATCTAATATNTTGTTNTCATCACTAACATATTCTGGTAAAATATATGCATCTCCATAACCAGTTTGTGAACCAATATAATCAGCAATTTGGTCTACTTCAGGAGTGTCTACAAATGCACATTGAATTCGGGATAATTCATTTCCTTGNGTATATAGCATATCGCCTCTACCAATCAATTGATCAGCGCCCCCACTATCTAATATAGTTCTTGAATCAATCTTAGAAGTAACCCTAAAAGCTATTCTAGCCGGAAAGTTTGCTTTTATAAGCCCTGTAATTACATTTACCGATGGTCTTTGTGTTGCAATTATAAGATGTATTCCAATTGCCCTTGCCAATTGTGCTAATCTTGCGATTGGAGTTTCAACTTCTTTTCCTGCAGTCATAATTAAATCAGCAAATTCATCAATAACTAATACTATATACGGTAAGAATTTATAACCATCATTTGGATTTAGCTTTCGGTTTTTAAATTTTTTATTGTATTCTATTAAATTTCTGCACATTGCATTTTTTAACAGCTCATACCTGTTATCCATTTCTATACATAAAGAATTTAGAGTNTTNATGACCTTAGTGTTATCGGTTATTATGGACTCATTACTATCTGGTAATTTTGCTAAATAATGTCTTTCAATTTTATTATATAATGTTAGTTCAATTTTTTTAGGATCTACTANCACAAATTTTACTTCAGCAGGGTGTTTTTTATATAACAAAGATGATATTACTGCATTTAATCCTACAGATTTTCCTTGTCCNGTTGCACCAGCCATAAGTAAATGTGGCATTTTTGTCAAATCAACAACAAAGGTTTCGTTGCTAATCGTTTTTCCTAATGCAATAGGGAGTTCCATTTCAGCCTTTTGAAACCTAGTTGAGGAGATTACTGACCTCATAGATACAATACTGGGATTTTGATTTGGAACCTCAATACCTATAGTTCCTTTACCTGGAATTGGTGCAATTATTCTTATTCCTAATGCTGATAAGGATAGTGCGATATCATCTTCTAAATTTTTAATTTTCGAGATTCTGATTCCAGCTTCTGGTACAATTTCATATAATGTTACTGTTGGGCCAATTGTTGCNTTTATTTGAGCTATTCCAATTTTATAATTTNAAAGAGTATCAACAATTTTTCTTTTATTTTCCTCCAACTCCTCTTCGTTTATTGTTATACCAGTATTTGGGTAATCTTTTAATAAATCTATATGAGGCATTTTAAAACTNCTCAATTCTAATGTAGGATCATACTCAACAAAATCTTGTGAAATATCGCTTTCTACTTCTTCATTAAAAGTTTTAATTTCAATTTTCAAATCNCCTGAATCTCCAGAATTTTCTGAAATTTTTTTATCTTTTTTTACTGAAGATTCTTTTGGTCCGTTAATTATGTCAGTTTCGGTAACTATATTCTTTATGTCATCCTTCTCTATATTATAACTGATGTTGGATTCATCATTTGTAACTATACTATTTGAAGAATTAATTTTAGCTTCAGAAATATCATCTAGAGGCTTTTTTTTATTCAATTTATTCATGTAGAATAATATATTTTCTGGTCTGAAATTCCAATTTAAAACNATGAGACATAAAAAAAAGAAAATCAGAATTGAAATGAAGCCTATTCTTCCTATATAATCAGTTATAAAATTTGAAATTTCATACCCTACNACACCATCAAGAATAGGGGAGTNCTCATGAAAAAAACTTAGACTTAAGCAAATAAAAATCATGTAAATTAGCCCCCATAACCATCTAATCACAAGCTTATTTCTGGATGTATTGAAAAACAAAATACATCCAGTTATAAAAACTAGGTAAACGATAATATATGAGGAAACACCAAATAACTCATAAATAAAAAAATGTCCAATTAATGCACCAGTTTTACTAAGAATATTTTCAGTTTGTATAGANCGATCGTAATAGGATTTAATATTCGACTGATCAACTTCCCAAGTGAAAAGATAAGATGTAAATGATATAAAAAGTAAAATACTTAATAATATTAAAAGACTTCCAATAATGATTGTTCTTTGTCTATTACCGGATTTATTTTTTGTCTTAGACATTNTATTANTTAGGAAAATTGTATTAAACAAAAATACAAATTACTAACGATTTGATTTATTTTAAATTTTTATTTATGAACACTATTTTAAACTTTTTATTTTAATTTTTAATCCTGCATATAATAGGGTCATAAAGGGACTTAACCAATTAAATATTGCATAAATAAAATATTCTCCAACTCCTATTCCTAAAACTCCAGATTGATAAGCCCCACATGTATTCCATGGAATAAGAGCTGAGGTAACTGTTCCAGAATCCTCTATAGTTCTACTAAGATTTTCAGGGGCTAGTTTCCTATCCCTATATGCTCTTGAAAACATTTTGCCTGGAATAACAATTGCTAGATATTGATCAGATGCTGATAAATTTACAGTCAAACAACTAGCAACTGTGCTTGCAAATAGTTGAAAGGTNTTTTTGGTTAATTTAAGCAGACTATTAGTNATAGACTTTAATGCTCCTATTGATTCCATAACNCCCCCAAAAACCATAGCACAGATAATAAGCCATATAGTATCAAGCATACCTTTCATTCCTCCAGAATAAAATAAATCATACAATAATTTATTTTCAGTCTCAATTTGGCTTCCAGTTGTTATGGCGTTTAAAACTCCTTTATAGCTACTTATGTAGTTGTTTGAGGATTCTCCGCTTAGTTCAAAAACAACTTCTTGTTGAAAAATTAGAGCAAAAATTGCACCTAAAATAGTGCCTGCCAAAAGAGCAATTACAGGAGCTGTTTTTTTTGATATTAAAAAAATTACAAAAGCTGGAACAAGGAATAGCCAATAATTTATATTAAACTTCAGCTCGATATCATTTAAAATTTTGACAATGTCTGTTGTGCCTTTTTGTTCATGAAAAAAACCAATAATTAAAAAAACTATTAATGTTATAGTAATACTAGGAACGGTAGTCAATGNCATGTATTTAATATGCTTAAATAATTCTGTTNCTGNCATNGCAGAGGATAAATTAGTTGTGTCACTCAATGGGGATAANTTGTCACCAAAGTATGCTCCNGAAATTACAGCACCTGCTATCATTCCCGATGGTATTCCCAAAGCTTTACCTATTCCAATTAGAGCAATNCCAACAGTTGCTGATGTTGTCCAACTACTTCCACANACTAAAGAAATAATTGCACATATAATTATACAAGATGGAAGAAATATTGATGGATGCAATATCTTAAGACCATAATAAATCATTGCTGGTATAATTCCACTCACTAACCATGACCCAGCCAGAGCACCAACAAAAAGTAAAATCAATATTGCACCTGCTACAGATTTAAAGTTATCAGCAACTTTGTCTAACATTTCTTTATAAGTAGTCTGGTTAAGAAAACCAACTACAGATGCAACAGCTCCTCCAAGAAGTAAAATAAATTGATTTGATCCTGATAGTGCATTATCACCAAATACATAAACATTAAAACTTAATAGTAGAATAAGTATTATAAGAGGAATTATTGAATAGGTGAAAGAAATAGATTTAGATTTATTCAAAATATTTATTTTAAGAATTGATGAATTTTTACAATGTTAATGATTTTCTAACTAATTTTAAATAAAATTAAAATACTTGATATGGAATCTTATGATGTTATNGTAATTGGATCTGGTCCAGGGGGATATGTTTGTGCAATTAGAGCCTCTCAGTTGGGTCTAAAAACTGCTTTAGTAGAGAAATATAATACCTTAGGCGGAACATGTTTAAACGTGGGTTGTATTCCTTCAAAATCTTTACTTGATTCCTCTCATCATTATGAGGAAGCGATTAAAAATTTTGACGATCATGGAATCAATATATCAGGTGAAATAAAAGTTAGTCTCGAAAAAATGATTTTAAGAAAGACAAATGTAGTTGATCAAACAATCAAAGGGATTGACTATTTAATGGACAAAAATAACATAAAAGTATACCATGGAATTGCATCTTTCAAAGACTCGACAACTATATCAGTTCAAAATAGTAAAGTTTTTGATATTTCTGGAAAGAAAATAATCATAGCTACTGGTTCTAAACCAGCTTCACTTCCATCTATAAAGATTGATAAGGATCGGATTATAACCTCTACCGAAGCTCTTAAAATGAAAGAAATCCCAAAACATTTAATCATAGTTGGAGGAGGTGTAATTGGTTTAGAACTTGGTCAGGTATATAAAAGGTTGGGTTCGGAGGTTTCAGTTGTTGAATATGCCGACAGATTAGCTCCTGTAATGGATTCTTCACTTTCAAAGGAGATTTTAAGGGTAATGAAAAAACAAAAAATCAAGTTTTATTTATCACATGCCGTAAAAAAGGTCAATAGAAANGGAGATTTAGTTGAAGTTTTAGCTACAGATTCAAAGAAAAATGATATCATATTGAAAGGGGATTATTGTTTGGTATCAGTTGGAAGAAAACCTTATACAAAAGGACTTAATCTTGAAAATATTGGAATAAAAATAAATGATAATGGACAAATTGATGTTAATGAACACTTACAAACTAATATTTCAAATGTATATTCAATTGGTGATGTTGTTAGAGGCCCAATGTTAGCCCATAAAGCAGAAGAAGAGGGTGTTATGGTTGCAGAAATTATAGCAGGTCAAAAACCACATATTGATTATAATTTAATTCCAAATGTTATTTATACATGGCCTGAGGTTGCTTCTGTTGGAAGAACCGAAGAGCAATTAAAACAAGCAGATATAAATTATAAAGTTGGTAAGTTTCCTATGAGAGCTCTTGGNAGATCAAGAGCGAGTGGAGATATAGATGGTTTTGTAAAAATATTAGCAGATTCCTCAACAGACGAAGTCATAGGAGTTCATATAATTGGAGCCAGAGCNGCAGATTTAATAGCCCAAGCTGTTACTGCTATGGAGTTTAGNGCTTCTGCTGAGGATATTTCAAGAATGAGTCATTCACANCCAACTTATGCTGAAGCAATGAAGGAAGCCGCTTTAGACGCTACTCAAAGTCGTGCACTTCACATTTAATTTAATNAAAATTATCAAAAAATTTATTCATTTTCTNCTCTATACTGTTTATTGAAAGATTCCCTANACTCCCAATATGACTATGATTTAAATTTTTATTTGGNGTATAATTNCCTTTATCAATGTCATCCTTCATTTTTCTNTAAGCATCTCTAAAAGGCATTCCTTCTTTTACCCATTNATTTAATGTGTTTACACTAAAAATGTAATCATACTTTTGATCNTTAAGAATATNCTTTCTTACAATAATTTTTTTTAAAGAAAATATAAACATNTCCAGACAACTCTTAATTTCCTGAACAGCCTCAATAATTATCCCTTTACTTAANTGCATATCTCTATGATAACCCACTGGAAGGTTATTTGTGAGTAGCGTGAGCTGATAAGGAATCGACTGTAGTATGTTACATTTTCCTCTGATTAATTCAAAAGTATCGGGGTTCTTTTTATGTGGCATTATACTTGAACCTGTAGTTAAACTTTTAGGAAATGAAATAAAATTAAATTCTTGGCTCATGAATAAGCATATATCCATTGAAAATTTAGATAAAATTGATGCTAACGAGGCAATTGATGAAGATGTTGTTTTTTCAATATTTCCTCTTGACATTTGTGCTGCTATTGAATTATATTTTAAGTTTGAGAATGATAATTCCNCTGTTGTTTGAATTCTGTCAATTGGAAATGAACTTCCATATCCAGCAGCACTACCTAAAGGATTTTGATCAACAATTTGTTNAGATGCATTAAATAAGATGATACTATCAATAAGAGATTCAGCATAAGCAGAAAACCACATTCCAAATGAGCTTGGCATTGCAATTTGAAAATGGGTATATCCCGGCATTAAATCGTTTTTATGTTTTTTTGCCTTTTTAATTAAAATATCAAAAAATTGCTTTGTTAATTTTTTGATTTCCATAATTTCATGTTTTAAATAAAGACTAATTGCAACAAGAACCTGATCGTTTCTGGATCGTCCAGCATGAATTTTTTTTCCTAGATCTCCTAATTTATCAGTCAGAATAAACTCAATTTTTGAATGAATATCTTCAAAATCTTCTTCGATTATAAAATCTTTTGATCCNGATATTTCCTTTATTTTTTTAAGTTCTTTAATTAATTTTACTGCTTCTTTATCTTTAATTAAATTTATCTTACATAACATCTTTACATGTGCAATTGAAGCTTCACAATCGTATTGAGCAATCACTTTATCGTATTCTCTGTCCTTACCAACAGTAAATGAGTCTATTTTTTTATGAACAGATTCTTCTTTATCCCATAATTTCATAATTTCTATTTTATATAATGTTATCTAATAATTTGATATAAATTTTAATGGCCTCTTTAATCTCGCTCAGATAGATGAACTCATTTGCAGTATGTGATCTTGTAGATAATCCAGGACCCATTTTTAATGATGGACACTCCAGTGCAGCTTGATCAGAAAGGGTAGGTGATCCATAGGTTTTTCTTCCGATTTTAATTCCAGATATAACTAATTCGTGATTTTTATTTATGTATGAGGATTCTAATCTTAATGATCTTGGAGTAAGTTTACACGGTGCTTTATTTATTATAATATCAGCTATTTCTTTATTTTTATATTTGTCATTCACCCTAACATCTAATACAAGATTTACTTCCCCAGGTATAACATTGTGTTCTTTTCCNGCTTCTAATTGGGTAACTGTTATTTTTACTGGTCCTAATAGATTTGAGTCTTTTTCAAATTTGAAATTTTCAAACCATTTAAGTACAGAAGGGATCTTCATTATAGCGTTATCATTATTTAAGTGAGCTGCATGACTAGCTTTTCCAGTTATGACACCATCAAAAACGATTAATCCTTTTTCTGCAATCGCCATTTGCATTTCTGTAGGTTCGCCTATAATAGCAATATCAATTTTTGGGAGGTATTTTAGTAAGCCTTTTAGACTATTTTTACCTGCAATCTCTTCTTCTGCTGTTGCGGCAATTAATAAATTATATTTTAAATTCTTTTTATCATAATAAAAAGCAAATAAAGCTAATAATGAAACTAGNGCTCCACCAGCNTCATTACTTCCAAGACCAAATAGTTTATCGTTATCAATCTCAGCTTTAAANGGATCTTTTGTATATCCACTATTTGGTCTAACAGTATCATGATGAGAATTTAAAAGCAGTGTTGGTTTATTTTCGTTATAATATTTATTCAAGCCCCATATATTGTTATTAATTCTTTTAAAAGGAATATTTTTTTCATTAAACCAAGATTCAATCCTTTCAGCTGTTTTATTTTCATTTTTGGAAAAAGATTCAATACCAATTAAATCAATTAATAAAGCAATTGCTTCTGTTGTTAAAATATCAATCATTTTATAAGACTATTTTAGTGTGACTTATATTTGATTTAATCATTTTAATAGATCCAATTTTTACGGTATTTACTCCATTTTTAAGAGCGTCAAAACAATTATCAATTTTTGGAATCATTCCTGAATTAATAATCCCTTTTAGCTTTAGTTTGCGATAACTACTAGGATCTATTTTATCAATGATACTGTCTTCATCATTAACTGAATTTAGGACACCATTTTTTTCAAAACAATAATATAAAGAAACATTATATTTAGATGAAAGCTCTATAGCTATTGATGCAGCAATAGTATCAGCATTTGTNTTTAAAACCTGTCCTTTTTTGTCATGAGATAATGAGCAACAGATAGGAGTAAATCCATTATTTAATAACAATGAAAATAATTCTGGATTTACTTTTGTNATATCACCAACAAACCCATAATCAATTTTATTTATTGGTCTAATTTTTGCCTGAATTATGTTTCCATCTGGACCGGAAAGTCCTATTGCATTACAATTTATAGANTGAAGATTTGCAACAATATTTTTATTAATTTTTCCAGCATAAACCATTGTAATTAAATCTAGAGTTGATTTGTCAGTGATTCTTCTTCCTTCGATTATTTTTGATTTTATTTTTAAGCTACTGGATAGTTTTGTTGCAATTTTACCACCTCCATGAATTAAAATTTTTAAACCTTCTATCTGATTAAAGTCATTTAAAAATAAATTTAAATTTTTTTTATTATTAATTATATCTCCACCAAGTTTAATAATCGAAAGCTTATTCATTATCTATTATTTGTTTTAAAATTGCTTGAGTTGCAAAAACTCTATTTCTTGATTGTATCATCACCAATGAATTTTTATCATCAAGAACATCATCAGAGGCTACAACATTTCTTCTTATCGGTAGACAATGCATAAATTTTGCATTATTAGTATAATTCATTTTTTCATCATTAATTATCCATTCGTCATCAGTCCTTAAAACTTTACCATAATTTTCGTAAGAACACCAATTCTTTGCATATATAAAATCTGCTCCTTTAAATGCTTCATCTTGATTTGAGTATATTTTAACACCTTTAGTTATTTTTGGATCTAAATCATATCCATCTGGATTAGTAATGATGAATTCTGCGTTTATATTTTTTATCATTTTAATGAATGAATTTGCTACTGCATGAGGCAGTGGTTTTGGATGAGGTGCCCAACTTAAAACAATCTTTGGTTTTTGCTTATTATTANATTCTTTAATGGTCATTGCGTCTGCTAAAGCTTGAAGAGGGTGTGCTGTTGCACTTTCCATGTTAATAACAGGTATGGTTGAATATTTCACAAAATTATTTAATACGATTTCCTCCTCATCATTTTTCTTATTTTTTAAACTTGCAAATGCTCTTATTGCAACCATATCACAATATTGTGAGATAACTCCTGCAGCTTCTTTAACATGTTCTGATCTAATTCCTGACATCTTGGTTCCATCTTCAAATTCTAGTGCCCATGCCTCACTATTGAAATTCATTATCATTATATTAATGCCTAACATACTTGCTGCTTTTTGAGTACTAAGTCTTGTTCTTAAACTTGGATTAAAAAATATCATTCCAAGGGTTTTATTGTTCCCTATGTTTGAATATAAATTGATGTTTTTTTTCATCTCAAAAGCTAAAGAGAGAGTTTTGTTAAAATCGATTAAATCGTCAAGTTTTATTAAATTTTTCATATAACTTCTTTTAGTGATTTAAAAAAAATATCAATATGCCTCTTTTTGATAGTTAAAGGGGGAAGAATTCTTAATAGATTTTTATTTCCACTGCTACCAGTAAAAATCTTTTTATCGTAAATCAGTTTTTTTCTAATCTCTTTAACTTCATTATTAAACTCTAATCCTAACATTAAACCCCTTCCTTTAATATTTATGATTTCGGGTATTTGTTTTGCATTTTTAATAAAATATTTTCCGATCTCTCTTGCATTTTGTTGTAATTCTTCTTTTTCGATAACATTCAAAACTGTTAATGATGCAACACAAGCCAAATGATTTCCTCCAAAAGTTGTTCCCAGCATTCCATGTTCACTCTTAATAATTGAATTAATTAATAATCCCCCTACAGGGAATCCATTACCCATCCCTTTTGCCATACAAATAAAATGTGGTTTTATTTTATATTCTTGAAACGCAAAAAATTTTCCAGTTCTTCCAAAACCTGACTGAACTTCATCTGCTATTAAACAGGAGTTATATTTTTTACAAAGAGAATTTATTAATAGAACAAAATCTTCATTAGGTTCATCTAACCCACCGTAACCTTGAATTGATTCAAGTAAAACCGCGCAAACATCACCCTTTTTAATTTCATTTTCAAGTGTTTTACTATCATTAAGATTAATAAAGGTTACATCTAATCGATTTTCTAGTTTTGAATGAAACTTTTTAAAATCAGTTGCAGCAATAGCTGCATTACTTCTTCCATGAAATGAATTTTTAAAGGCAATTATTCTACTTTTTCCAGTGTGAATTGAGGCTAATTTTAAAGCATTTTCATTAGCTTCTGCACCAGAGTTGCACATAAATAAAGAATATTCTTCACATCCAGAATACTTAACTATTGAATCAGCAAGCTGTTCTTGTAGATGATTTTTAACCGAGTTTGAATAAAACCCTATTTTATTTAATTGTCTATATATGTTCTTTATGTATTCAGGGTGGGAGTGACCAATTGAAATGACAGCATGTCCTCCGTAAAGATCTATATATTCATTTCCATGATTATCATAGATAAAAACATCTTTTGCTTTTTCGGGATTAACATCGTAAAGCGGATACACGTCAAATAGTTTCATATGTTTATTGTGTTGAAATTTCATTAATTTTTTTAAATGAAGCAGCTAAACCTTTGATTAGGGATGAACTTAATCCTTGATGTTCCATTTCATTAAGTCCAGTAATTGTACACCCTCTTGGAGTTGTAACTTTATCAATTTCTTCCTCTGGATGAGATTTTCCNTCTATTAATAGGCTAGCCGCTCCTAATGCTGTATGCATTGACATATTCATTGCTTCGTTTGCATCAAATCCCAACTCCACTCCACCTTGAGTAGTTGCTCTTATTAATCTCATCCAAAAAGCAATTCCACTTGCGCAAAGAACAGTTGCTGCTTGCATATGTTTTTCTTCAATAATAATTGAGGTTCCAAGTGAGTTAAATATTGCAGANGCAATATCAATTCTTTTATTTCCTTTATTATTACAGCATAAGCAAGTCATAGACTTACCTACCGATATAGCTGTATTTGGCATCGATCTAATTATAGGGTATTTGGATGTAATTACAGATTCAATTCGATTTATTTTAAATCCAGTGATTGTTGAAATAATTACATGTTTATCATTCAGNAGATCTTTAATGTCTATTAAAATATTCTCAAATTGACTTGGTTGAACTGCAAAAATTAAAATATCAGAATTTTTAACAGCCATCCTATTTTCTGATGTTATAGTAATATTTTTATTTTTATTCCATTCTATTAAACTATCACAATTTCTTTTTGTTAAATAAAGTTTTGTAATAATATTGTTTAAAACAAGTCCTTTGGCGATACTTAGCCCTAAATTACCTGTACCGATTATTGCTATTTTCATTTTAATAAATATTTGATTTTAATTTTAAACCTGATGTTTCATCCCAATCCATCATAATGTTGAGATTTTGAATTGCTTGTCCAGATGCACCTTTAATTAAATTATCAATTACTGAAGTGATTAATAAAATATTATCATGTTTATATAGGTGAATAAAACAATTATTTGAATTAATTACATTTTTTAAACTAATTTCTTTTTTTGATATATGTGTAAATGGGGCTGTTTTATAATAATCATTATATAATTCATTTGCACTTTCCAAAGAGCCCTCATAGTTCAGATAGGTAGTGGAAAATATACCCCTAGTAAAATTGCCTCTATATGGAAGAAAAATCAATTTCATCTTATTTTTGCATAGATTATTTAGTGTTTGATTGATTTCGTCTACATGTTGGTGATTAAATGGTTTATACCAGGATAAATTATTATTTCTCCAACTAAAGTGTTTAGTATCAGATAAACTTGATCCAGCACCTGTACTACCTGTTGTTGCGGTTACATGAATTTGATTTTTAATTAAACTATTATTGGCTAATGGTAATAATGATAATTGTATAACTGTGGCAAAACAACCTGGGTTAGCAATGTATTTGGCTTTAAGTATCTTATCCTTATGAACCTCAGGTAAACCATAAACAAAATTCAAATTGTTAAATGAACTTTCTTTATCTAAACGAAAATCATTACTTAAATCAATTATATAAGTTGAATCAGAAAATTTATTTTTCTCTAAAAAAACTTTTGATTTACCATGTCCCAGACAAAGAAAAAGAACGTCTACATTTTTATTAATTTTATTTGTGAAAAATAAATTTGTTCTTCCCAACAAATCAATATGGGTATCTGTAATTAATGTATTTGACCTTGTAGTACTGAAGACAAAATCTAATTCAATTAAAGGGTGGTCTATTATTAATCTAATTAATTCACCACCTGTATAACCAGATCCACCTATAATTCCAACCTTTTTCATGACTTATTATTTATAATTCTATTTATTTTATGTGGATTGGATGAAATCTTTATAAATCCCTTTGCGTCTGAGGCTGACCAGTTATTATTAATTTCTCCATAATCACCGAATGATGAATTCATTAAATCATTCGGTGATTCAATACCTGTAAGATCAAACCTGTAAGGATGAAGATTTATAAAAACTTTACCATTTACGTTTTTTTGAGTGTTAGTAAAAAATGACTCAATATCTCTCATCACAGGGTCTAAATAGTTTCCTTCATGTAAAAGCATTCCATAAATATTTGATAATTGATCTTTTTGAAGTTGTTGCCATTTAGATAATGTATGTTTTTCAAGTAAATGATGAGCTTTAATTATTATTAATGGAGCTGCTGCCTCAAAACCAACCCTTCCTTTTATTCCTATTATAGTATCTCCTACATGTATATCTCTTCCAATAGCATAATCTTTTGCTATATTTTGAAGTTCATCTATTAAGTTGGTAGAATTATCATTTTTCTCATTTACAGCAATTAATTCACCATGTCTAAATTCAATTGTAATCTTTTCGGATTTGTTTTTAATTAACTTACTTGGGTATGCCTTTTCAGGAAGATTTTTATTTGATGTTAGAGTTTCAGAACCTCCTATACTTGTTCCCCATAAACCTTTATTAATTGAGTATTGAGCCTTTTTCCAAGGAATATTAAATCCATTTGATTTTAGATATTTTATTTCCTCTTTTCTTGAGATTTTTTCATCCCTAATAGGGGTAATAATCTTTATATTTGGAGCCAGTATTTGAAAAATCATATCGAATCGAACTTGATCATTTCCTGCACCTGTGCTTCCATGTGCAATATATTTGGCATTTATACTTTTTGCGTAATTAACTATTTCAATTGCTTGGATTACTCTTTCAGAACTTACGCTTAAAGGATAGGTGTTATTTTTTAAAACATTTCCAAAAATTAAATATTTAATAATTTTATCGTAAAACATTTTAATTGAGTTAATTGACTTGTAATTTTTACTACCAAGATCTAGTGCATTTTGTTTTTGTATTTTTAAATCGTTATTTGAGAAGCCACCTGTGTTAATACATACCGAGTATACATCGTATCCTTGTTCAGATAATTTTTTGATACAATATGAAGTATCAAGCCCACCACTATATGCGAGAACTAATTTTTTCATTTTATTTCTTTTTAAATAAACCTCCAATAAATTTGGCTGCTTTGGATTTATTAAACTTTTTTTCCTCAGGATCGTAAAGCATTCCAGTGCACAAACAAAGTTTTCTCTCTGTTCTTGTTAGAACATCAAAATTTTTACAAGTTTGACAGCCACTCCAGAAATCAGGATCATTTGTCAATTTTGAAAAATGAACAGGTTTATAACCTAATTCATAATTTATTTTCATAACTGCTTGAGCAGTGGTAATCCCAAATATTTTAACACCAGGAAACTTTTTTTTAGATAACTTAAAAATTTTCTTTTTTATTTTTTTTGCCAAACCTTGCCCTCTGAATTTTGGATTAACAATCAATCCAGAATGTGCAACATATTTTCCATGTTCCCATTTTTCTATGTAACAAAAACCTGCAAACTCATTATTTTCTAGGGCAATTATTGAATTTCCATTTTTAATTTTTTCAGCTATGTACTCAGCACTCCTTCTAGCTATACCAGTACCTCTAACCTTTGCAGATTGGTCAATGCAGCTTGAAATGTCTTTTGCGAAATGTAAGTGTGATATATCTGAAATTAAGATATCCATTTTTAGAGTTTAGTTAGAAAAATTAAAGTAAATGAGAACGGGACTCACCTTGGTTCCAAATAAATATAAATTGCCCTTAGGCGGGACGACGGTTGGCTAATTGTCCTGCGATGTTAAAAGTTTGAAATGTGCTTTTTAAATTCATCAGTGCAAATATTACAATAATTATTTTAAAAAAAAAAGGTTTTATATTTTTACCTATATTTTTTTAGAATAATTTTTAATGATATTTATAAAATAATTAGTTGAAAAAATGAATATTAACTCTTTTAATATTGAAAACGAATATCCGCAATTAAATAATAAAAAAATATTGTTAGCAGTTAGTGGAGGGGTAGATAGTATGACTTTACTTCATTTATTTTCATTAACTAAACTAAATTTTTCTATTGCTCACTGTAATTATAACCTTAGATCAAATGAAAGCTTGGAGGATGAATTTTTAGTGAAAAAAATTGCAAAAAAATTAAAAATTGAATTACACATAAAAAATATTAATACAAAGAATTATTTGAATAAAAATAAACTATCTGTTCAGATTGCTGCTCGAAAAATTAGATATGATTGGTTTAATTCTTTAATAGATAAATATCATTTTTCGTATATAATTACTGCTCATCATTTAGATGACCAGTTGGAGACCTTATTAATAAATATTGGTAGAGGAAGTGGTATTGAAGGACTAATTGGTATTCCTGAATCAAAGTTATTACTTCGTCCTCTCTTAAACTTCACTAAAAAAGAGATTTTAACATACGCAAATGATAATAATGTAATATGGAATGAAGATTCAAGTAATTCAAAAAATAATTATTTAAGAAATTCAATAAGAAATCTTCTTATCCCTAAATGGAAAGACCTTGTTCCAGATCTGGAGAAGAACTTAAAAAAAACAATTAATAATCTAAAATCAACAAATTTTATAATAAATGAGCTAATTAGGGATTTCAAGAATATAAATTTTATTAAATCAGATCATGGGATTAGGATAAACATAAATGAATTAAAAAAACTTAATCCAAATTCTTTCTTCTTACACGCTATATTTAAAAAATATGGTTTTAATCACCCAAATGAAATAATCAAAATTATCAATTCTCAAAAAGGAAAGAGAATTGAATCTGTGACTCACGTAATTCTTCGTGACAGAGAAGATTTAATTTTAAATGATTTGAATAAAGATTTAGATAAGAATTCATATCAGATTAAACTAATTCCTCAAAGGATCAATACCCCTATAAATATTGAAATTAGTAACAACCCTTTTTCGAATTTGGATAAATCAATATCAGTTGATCCAACGTTACTTAATTCAATACTTGAAATTAAAAGACCTACTAATGGAGATTACTTTTATCCCTCAGGAATGATAGGTAAAAAGAAATTAAGTAAATACTTTAAAGACGAAAAATACTCAAAATTTGACAAAGAAAATCAATGGATTTTAACATCTCAAAATGAAGTTGTATGGATAATTGGTAAAAGAGCTGATAGACGTTTTATATCAAATAAAAATTCAAAGAAAAGAATGTATATTAGCATTGATTGAAACAAATAATGAAAAGATTTATTCTTTTATTTTTTCTTAGTTTATTTAAATTCTTGAATGGTCAAGATTTAATTGAACCTGTAAAATGGAATTATACTTTTGAATACAAGAATGACTCAACTTTAACTTTAAAATTTGATGCTAAGATAGACTATGGATGGCATGTATATTCTCAGTTCATTAAAAATGAACCCCCACTTAAAACACATTTCATTTTTGATAATAAACCCTTTGATTCGATAAAAGCTATAAAGGAGAGTAGAACTGTATTTAAGTATGATTCAATTTTTGAAAAAAAAATTAAATACTTTGAAAATTCTGCTAAATTTAGTTTGAACATAAAAAAAGATATTTCTCTTGATTACGTTTCAGGAAAAATTGATTATCAGGCCTGTGACGATAGACTTTGTGTATTTAGATCTGAACCATTTATTTTTAAATTCAATGAAAATTTTAAAATCGATGAAATTGATGATGTTTCCGAGGAAAGTATTTCAAGATCAAATGCATTGAGATTAAATTTAACTAATTCAAATTTTACATTTACTACAAATAATTATCAATTACAAAATAATTATTGGAATATATTTTTACTAGGATTACTAGGAGGATTATTAGCATTAATAACACCATGCGTATTTCCAATGATTCCAATTACCGTTTCTTATTTTATTAAAAATGATAAATCTAAAACAAAAGGTATTTTGGATTCATTTAAATATTCATTTTTTATTATTCTATTGTATGTGCTTTTAAGTTTGCCATTTCACATTTCTGACTCAATTGATCCAGAAATACTGAATGTAATTGCAACTAATGTTACTTTAAATATATTTCTTTTTGTAGTTTTTATTTATTTCGCATTCTCACTTTTTGGTTTTTATGAACTTAAGCTTCCAAATAATTGGATTAACTTTTCTGATGATGCATCCTCAAAAGTAAAGGGAACTACAGGAATATTTTTCATGGCGTTGACTCTTACTATTGTTTCTTTTTCATGCACGGGTCCAATTTTGGGATCGCTTTTAGCCGGATCGATTACTTCAGATGCTGGTGCAACTCAGTTAACATTTGGAATGTTAGGTTTTGGAATAGCTCTAGGTCTTCCATTCGGATTATTTGCTTTGTTCCCAAGTGCACTTAAATTTATTCCAAAATCAGGNAACTGGCTTAGTTCAACTAATATTGTCCTTGGTTTTATTGAATTAGCCTTAGCTTTAAAATTTTTATCAAATGCTGATCTAGTCTCTAATTGGGGNATTTTAAAAAGAGAGACTTTTATTTTAATCTGGACTCTAATNTCATTTATTACTTCACTCTATTTATTTGGCATATTTAAATTTCCAAATGAAGTTAAATCAAANATTGGTCTTNCAAGAAGAATTTTTGGTTTTTGTTTTCTTTTTTTTACTAGTTATTTATTTCTTGGACTGACTTCGAATAATAATAATTTAAAGTTTCTCAGTGGTTTTCCTCCACCAACTTTTTATAGTTTAAATAATANNAATAATGAATGTCCACTNAANCTAAATTGTTATAAAGATTTTTATGAGGGTAAAAAATTCTCAGANCAAGTCAATAAACCAATCTTATTAGATTTTACTGGTTGGGCATGCGTTAATTGNAGAAGAATGGAAGAAAATGTATGGTCNAACAAAGAGGTTTATGAAATATTAAAAGATGAAATAATCTTAATATCCCTATATGTAGATGATAGATCAGAACTTCCAGANAATAAAAAATTTAAGTTACGAAGATCGAATGGTACAGTAAAATCAATTGAAACAGTTGGTCAAAAATGGTCAACATTTCAATACTTGAATTTTAAAACTGCATCTCAACCATTTTATGTATTAATGACAGCAAATGGTCGTATATTGAATGAACCGATACAGTATACAAGCACTAAAAAATTTAAAAATTGGTTAGAAGCAGGTTTAAAAATGAATAATAATAATTAATTTCATTTTTTTGGCCCGGTNAACATTAAATATCCTCTTAGAAATAAATCTATTGAACCATTCATAACTGATTCAATATCATTTGTCTCAATTTTTGACCTAACATCTTTAATTTGCTTGTAAGGATGCATAACATAATTTCTTATTTGGGATCCCCATTCAATTTTCATTTTTGAAGCTTCAATTTCATCTCTAGCTGATAATTTTTTTTGTAATTCAATTTCATACAGTTGAGATTTTAGTAGCTGCATTGCTTTTCCTTTGTTTTCAAGTTGTGATCTTGTCTCTGAGTTTTCGATTACAATACCTGATGTTTTGTGTTTAAGCCTAACTGCTGTTTCAACCTTATTAACATTTTGTCCTCCAGCTCCACTAGATCTCATTGTTTCCCATGTTATTTCAGATGGGTTTATAATTATTTCTATTGAATCGTCTACTAAAGGATACACGTATACAGATGCAAAAGAGGTATGTCTTTTTGCATTGCTATCAAAAGGAGAAATTCGTACAAGTCTATGAACACCATTTTCTCCTTTTAGCCATCCAAAAGCATATTCTCCATCAATTTCAATGGTAACGGTTTTAACACCAGCAACATCACCAGGATGATTATTTAATTCTTTTAGTTTAAATCCATTTTTTTCTCCCCACATTAGATACATTCTCATCAACATCTCTGCCCAATCACAACTTTCGGTTCCACCAGCACCAGCTGTTATTTGAAGTACAGCAGATAAATTATCCCCTTCATCAGATAACATATTTTTAAATTCAATTCTCTCAAAAAGCTCATCAATTTTTAATTTTAATGAATCTATTTCACTNTGAATNATNTCATCTTCNTTTTGAAGCTCGNAGAGGACCTCTAATTCCTCTATAAAATCTTTNATTAAATTAAAGTCTGTGACCCATTTTTTTTTCGACTCTAAATCACGTATAAATATTTGAGCTTTTTCTGGATTATCCCAAAAATCAGGTGATAGTGTTTTTTCTTCTAAATTTAAAATTTCTATTTGTTTGTTTGGGATGTCAAAGATACCCCCTTAACGCAACCAGGCGATCATTTAATTTTTTTAGAATGTCTAATTGAAGCATAATATGGATTTTAAGGTATTGCTAATTTAAATTTTCTTTTTTAAAATATGAATATTTAATATCTAATTTTATTAGTTTTATTATATCAAATTAAACTATGAAACAATTTATTTTCTTATTGATATCAATAATCATTTTCCCAATTTCTTTAATGTCTCAACACAAAAAATTCGAGAAATTATTAAATGATAAAAAAAATCAAAAAATTTCAAAAAATATTNTTTCTAAACTTAATTCTATGAAATTATTTAGTGGATTTTTTAATTTTTATTATGATGAAAATACTGATCATATTTTTCTTATTGTTAAAGATTTAAATAAAGAATTTTTATATGTTAATAGTTTAAGTGANGGTATAGGAAATAACGANATTGGTTTAGANAGGGGACAGCTTGGTAAGCAAAGAGTTGTNTATTTTACTAAATCNGGTNATAGGNTATTATTAGTNGAACCAAATCAAAAATTTAGAGCAAATTCGGATAACTNTTTAGAAAAACANTCTGTTGATCAAGCATTTGCAAAATCANTNATATGGAGTTTTAAAATTGNAAGTATAATAGATAAAANTNATTATTTAATTGATTTAAATAACTTTTTGTTGAATGATACTCATGAAGTANCCAATAAGTTAAANANATCTAATCAGGGATCTTACNTNATTGATAAAGANAGATCATCAATTAANCTTNANAGAACTAAATCTTTTCCAAAAAATACTGAGTTTGATATNCAACTTACATATTCAGGACAAGCAGAGGGAGATTTNATTCGATCTGTCACACCTTCTCCNAATTCTCTNACAGTTCATCAGCATCATTCTTTTATTGAATTACCGCCTTTAAATTTTAAAATGCGTCAATTTGATCCAAGAAGTGGAGTTAACGCATATAGATATTATGATTATGCAACCCCTGTGACTGAACCAACTTTAAAGGAATACGTTGTTAGACACCGATTAGAAAAAAAGAACCCAGAGCTANAGATAAGNGAGGCAATAAATCCAATTATNTATTATNTNGATAATGGAACNCCTGANCCAGTTAGATCAGCANTAATNGAAGGNGGAATGTGGTGGAATGAAGCATTTGAAAATATTGGATTCAAAAATGCATTTCAAATTAAAATTTTACCCAATGATGCTGATCCCCTTGATGTAAGATATAATGTTATACAATGGATACATAGGTCNACNAGGGGCTGGAGCTACGGATCTAGCATTNTAGATCCAAGAACTGGGGAGATTTTAAAAGGACATGTTAGTTTAGGAAGTTTAAGAATTAGACAAGATTTCATGATTGCTTTGGGACTTACAAAAGCACCATATAAACTCAACGAAAATAATGAAGATAAAGCTCTCGAAATGGCTTTGGCTAGAATTAGACAATTATCGGCACATGAAATAGGACATACTTTAGGTTTTGCACATAATTTTACTGGTAGTTCAAACAACAGATCAACGGTCATGGATTACCCTCATCCAACTCTGAAGATTATTAATGGAGAAATAGATTATAAGGATGCATACTCAACCGGTATTGGAGAGTGGGATAAAGTTACTGTAGCTTACAATTACTCACAATTTTCAGATGAGGTTGATGAGAAGCAATCACTCAGAAAAATACTAGAAAATAGTTTTATTGATGGTCATAGATTTATTACGGATTCTGATTCAAGACCTATAAGTGGTGCTCACCCTAAATCACACTTGTGGGATAATGGAGAAAATTCTGTTACAGAGCTTAAAAATCTTTTAAAAATTAGAGAAATAGCTTTATCAAATTTCTCACTAGATAATATAGAGCAAGGAGAAAATTATTCAATACTTGAGGATCGTTTAGTACCAATATATTTATTACACAGATATCAATTAGAAGCTGTAGTTAAATCAATAGGAGGCTTAAACTACGATTATGGTGTTAAAGGTAATATTGAATATGAAGTTGAACCTTTAAGNAAGAATGATCAATACAAAGCCTTAGAAATATTATTAGAAAGTATTTCACCTGCAAATTTAAAAATACCAAAATCACTTCANTCAATATTAGGGCCTAGAACATTTGGNAATTATAGGGATAGGGAAAGTTTTGGTTCTCAATTAGGTGTAACATTTGATTATCTTGGTATTGCTAATTCACTGAGTGATCTAGTAATAAGTATGATTTTGAATAGGGAAAGAAGCTCTAGGTTAATTCAACATAGTTCTATATATAAAAATCAATTAAACCTTGGTGAGGTCATATCTCATTTAATCAAGGAAACTTTTAAATCTAATCAAACTGATTCATACTCCGAATCGATAAATGAAATTAATCAAGCTAACGTTTTAAAAAATTTATTTAAACTTGGAAGTGATTCTCATTCTTATCCTCAAGTTAGTGCTGAAGTATATAATCAATTAGATCAATTGAAAACTTGGCTTAGTNAATCATCTAAAATTAAATATTCAAAATATTATNAAAGCCAAATAGATAATTTTATATCTAAACCAATTATGATTAGACCTCTTAAAACAAATAAAATACCTGATGGATCCCCAATTGGTTCTATAAAATGTGATTTTTAATGAATATAAATTTGATAAGTGATACTTTTACAATTCCATCTAAAGAGATGCTTGAAGCAATGTTGAATGCAGAGGTCGGAGATGATGTTTTTAAAGAAGACCCAACATTAAACAGACTTGAGGATAAGGTGGCAAAAATGTTTGGAAAAGAATCTGGTCTTTTTTTTCCGTCAGGAACAATGTCTAACCAAGTTGCTATCAAAATCCACACAAAGCCTGGAGATCAATTAATCTGTGATGAATTATCACATATTTACCATTATGAAGGTGGGGGTGTTAGTTTTAATTCTGGTGTGTCGTGTAGACTAGTTAAAGGAATAAACGGATTAATTGATAAAGATCTAGTAGATGAGGCTATAAATCCTCCTGATTTTTACCATAGTCCACCTACATCTTTAGTTTCTATTGAAAATACTTCAAATAAAGGTGGTGGTTCATGCTATGAATTAGATTCTCTTAAATCAATAAGTAAACTATGCAAGGAAAAAAATATTTCAACTCATCTCGATGGGGCTAGAATATGGAATGCAATGGTTGCTACAAATACTAATCCTAATCAATATGGTAGATTATTTGATACGATTTCTGTTTGTTTTAGCAAAGGGCTTGGATGTCCTGTTGGATCAATGCTCCTTTCAAGTAAAGAATTAAATAAAGAAGCTGTAAGATACAGAAAAGTCCTCGGTGGAGGAATGAGACAAGTTGGATATATCGCTGCAGCAGCTGATTATGCAATTGACAATAATATAAATGATTTAATTAATGATCATATAAAAGCAAAAGAATTAGAAAGTATTCTAAATGAAATGGAATATGTAGATAAAGTTGAGCCTGTCTCTACAAATATTATAATTTTTTCTTTGAAGTCAATTTATAATGAGGATAAGTTTATTGAATTACTTTTAGATAATAATATAAGATTAATTAAGTTGGGTAGAGGTAAGATAAGAATTGTTACTCATAGAGATTACACCCAAAATCAGCATGAGTTCACAATTAATATTTTAAAAAATTTAAAGATATAGATCTTAAATATTAAAAATATTGATTTTTAATTTAGTTTAAAATAGTATATGAATATTTCTATTAAATAGATGAAAAAAAATAAAATAATAATCCCTCCTTCACCAAAAAAAGTACCCTTCAAAAGCATTATTCATGATAATTTAAGAATTGATAATTATCATTGGTTAAGAGATATTAATGACCCCGATGTTCTAGATTATTTAGAAAGTGAAAATGAATATTATGATAAATCAACTAAACCTTTTAAATCAATCGAAAAGAAATTATTTTTGGAAATTAAATCTAGGATCAATGAGGATGATTCATCTGTTCCTTATTTTCATAATGATTATTGGTACATTACTAAATTTGAATTTGGTAAACCTTATCCAATTTATGTCAGAAAACACAAGTATTTATCATCAAAAGAAGAACTTTTAATTGATGTAAATAAATTATCTAAAGGTTATGATTATTTTAATTTAAAAGGAATTAATGTTAGTCCTGATAATACTAAAATGGCATTTTCTGTCGATACTAAATCTAGAAGAAAATATAAACTTTATATCAAAGATTTATTGGATAATTCAATTTTAAAAACAAATATTTCAAATACAAATGGTTTATCAGTATGGGCTAATGATAGTCAACATTTATATTATGTAAAAAAGGATGAGCTCACATTAAGATCAGATTCTGTTTACCTCCTTGACATAAAAAATATTAATAAAAAGGATAATTTAATTTATTTTGAAATTGATGATACATTTTCTGTTAGTATAAGTAAATCAAAATCGAATAAATATATTTTCATTTCATCACATAGCACAAAAACTACTGAGTATCAATATTTAAACTCAGATTTTCCCAAACAAAAATTTAAATTAATTCAAAAAAGAATTACTGGTCTTGAATATGATGTTTATCATTATGATAAGTTTTTTTTTATAATTACAAATCATGGTAATTCTTTTAACTATAAATTAGTTAAAACCCCAGAAAGAAAAACTACGTTAAATAATTGGACTAATTTTTTAGATCATAGAGATGATGTGTTACTGCAAGAATTAGATTTATTTGAAAATTATTGGGTCACATTGGAAAGATCAAATGGCTTAAATAAATTAGTTATTCATTCATGGAGAAATAAAAGAAGTTATTATGTTCCAGTTAAAGGTGAAACTTATAATATTTATTCTTTATATAATCCTAATTTTCAAACACATAAAATAAGATACAAATATAATTCACTATCAACACCAAATTCCGTTATTGAGTTTGATATGAAATCAAAAAAAATAAAAATATTAAAAACTCAGCTAGTTAAGGATAAGAATTTCAAATCAAGTAATTATATTGAAAAAAGAATATGGGCAAAAGCCAATGATGGTACTAAAATCCCTATCTCAATTGTTCACAACAAAAAAACTAAAATTTCACCCTCAACACCATTGTTACAATATGCTTACGGATCTTATGGATATACTATAGACCCATCATTCTCAACTTCTTTAATAAGTTTACTAGATAGAGGTTTTATTTATGCAATTTGTCATGTAAGAGGTGGTGATTATTTAGGACGTACTTGGTATGAAGAAGGAAAATTACTGAATAAAAAAAATACTTTTGAAGATTTTATTTCATGTTCTTATTTCTTAATAGGAGAAGGATACACATCATCTAAACACCTTTATGCTTATGGAGGATCTGCAGGAGGACTCTTAATGGGTGTCATTATAAATAAAAATAGTAATCTCTATAACGGAATAATTGCGGATGTTCCATTTGTTGATGTTGTTAATACAATGTTGGATGAAAGTATTCCTTTAACCACTGGAGAATATGATGAATGGGGAAACCCAAATATTTTGGAATTTTACAACTATATAAATTCCTATTCACCTTACGATCAGGTTAATGAACAAGATTATCCAAATATGTTAGTTACAACGGGTATTCATGACTCACAAGTTCAATACTGGGAACCAGCTAAATGGGTTGCCAAAATTCGAGAATTAAAAACTAATTCTAACTTAATCTATTTAGTAACAGATATGAAAACTGGTCATGGAGGTCCTTCAGGAAGGTATAATGCTATTAAAGAGGTGGCAAAAAAATATGCATTTTTACTACAAATTGAAAACCAAAGTGATTAACTATTTTTAATTAAATTTGCAAGCAATTATATTTAAAAGCTTTTAAGTTTGATTATACACAATAATATTCTTGAATTGGTTGGAAATACACCTTTAATCAAACTGAATAAAAGCGTTTCTAATTTTCCAGGAAATTATTATGCTAAATGGGAAGGTTATAATCCTGGTCATTCAAATAAAGATAGAATTGCACTACATATAATCAATGAAGCAGAAAAACAAGGATTAATTAAATCAGGAAGTACTATTATTGAGACAACCTCAGGTAATACTGGATTTAGTCTTGCGATGGTTTCACTAGTTAGAGGATATAATTGTATTCTGGCAGTAAGCTCTAAGTCATCTAAAGATAAAATAAATATGCTTCAATCTATGGGAGCAAAAGTATATGTTTGCCCTTCAAATGTTTCTCCAGAAGATCCAAGATCGTACTATGAAGTTGCAAAAAAAATTAATTTAGAAACTCCAAATTCATTATACGTAAATCAATATTTTAATGATTTGAATAGAATAGCACATTATAAAACCACTGGACCAGAAATATGGAATCAAACAGATGGAACTATTACTCATTTAATAGGTTCAAGTGGAACAGGAGGGACTCTTACAGGTTCGGCAAAGTTTTTAAAAGAAAAGAATGCTGATATTAAAGTTATTGGTGTTGATGCTTATGGATCTGCATTAAAAAAGTACCATGAAACGGGAAAATTAGATAAAAATGAAATTTATCCATACAAAATTGAAGGTTTAGGAAAAAATTTAATCCCTTCAGCCACCGATTTTTCGGTAATCGATAGATTTATAAAAGTCACTGATAAATCCAGTGCTAATTCAGCTAGATTAGTTACAAAAAATGAAGGAATTTTTGTTGGATATACATCAGGTGCAGTTTATCAGGCATTAATACAACTTCAAAACAAAAAATATTTTAATAAAAGTTGTAATGTTGTATTGATATTTCCCGATCACGGATCACGTTATATGAGTAAAATATATAGCAATGAATGGATGATTAAACAGGGTTTTATGAATAAAAAAGAAAAGAATATTGTTCATCAAATTGAATATGTTTAATTTTGAATTTTTTAAATATGAAAGATTTATTTTATAGAATTCAGCAAAACAAAGGTCCTTTAGGCAAGTGGGCTAAACATGCTGAAGGTTATTTTGTTTTCCCAAAATTAGATGGCCCAATTGGAAACAGAATGAAATTTAATGGAAAAGAAGTAATTACATGGAGTATTAATGATTATTTAGGTTTAGCAAATCATCCTGAAATAAGAAAAGTTGATGCTGAAGCTGCATTAGAATATGGTTCTGCATATCCAATGGGAGCAAGAATGATGTCAGGACATACAGAAGCTCACGAGCAATTAGAGCTAGAGCTTGCACAATTTGTTGAAAAGGAATCAGCCTATTTATTAAACTTTGGTTATCAAGGAATTTTATCAACAATTGACAGTTTAGTTAATAAGGATGATGTTATTGTTTATGATGTTGATTCCCACGCCTGTATTATTGACGGTGTTAGACTCCATCATGGAAAAAGGTATACTTATCAACATAACGATATAGAAAGTTTAGAAAAAAATTTGATAAGAGCCACTAAAATTGCAACTCAAACTGGAGGTGGTATTCTTGTAATTTCAGAAGGAGTTTTTGGAATGAGAGGTGAACAAGGCAAATTAAAAGAAATATCAAATTTAAAGAGTAAATATAATTTCAGATTCTTAGTTGATGATGCTCATGGGTTTGGAACACTTGGAAAAAATGGTTCTGGTGCTGGAAAAGAACAAGGTGTTCAGGATAAAATCGATGTATATTTTGCAACTTTCGCAAAATCAATGGCATCAACTGGTGCATTTGTTGCTGCAGATAAAGAGATAATTGATTTCTTAAAATATAACATGAGGTCTCAAATGTTTGCAAAATCTCTTCAAATGGTATTAGTCAAAGGTGCTCTAAAAAGACTTGATATGCTAAGATCAAGACCAGAGTTCAAAAATAACTTATGGAAGAATGTGAATGCTTTACAAAATGGATTAAAAAATAGTGGCTTTGATATTGGATCTACTCAAAGCTGTGTCACCCCAGTATATCTAAAAGGCAGTATACCAGAAGCAATGGTTTTAGTTAAAGATTTAAGAGAGAATTATTCTATATTTTGTTCGATTGTTGTATATCCTGTGATTCCAAAAGGTCTTATTTTATTAAGATTAATCCCAACAGCATCTCATACACTTGAAGATGTTTCAATTACACTACAAGCTTTTTCTAATATTAGGGAAAAATTAGAAAAGGGTATATACAAAAGATTATCTCAGGCTATATCTTCATCTGTTTAGTCATTTAGCATTACTGGCATAACTAGCATAGTTATTTCTTCATTGTCAATGTTTTTTTCTGCAGGTGTTATTAATCCTGCTCTGTTAGGCAAAGACATGGCTAATTGAACTTTATTAGAATCTAAATTATTTAGCATTTCAATTAGAAACCTGGAATTAAAACCAATTTGAATATCCTCCCCAGAATATTCACAATCTAACCTCTCATCAGCTTTATTGTTATAGTCATAATCCTCAGCAGATATATTTAATGATGTTCCAGCAATTTTTAAACGTATTTGGTGTGTTGTTTTATTTGAAAAAATACTTACTCTTCTTACAGAGTTTAAAAATAGTGCTCTATCAATAAGCATTATATTGGGATTTTCTTTTGGAATTACTGCCTCATAGTTTGGGTATTTACCATCGATTAATCTGCATGTTATTTTTGAAGATCCAAAAATAAATTTAGCATTAGATTCATTGTATTCAATTTTAACATCATCTTTAACACCAACCATGATACCTTTTAGAATCTGTAAAGGTTTTTTTGGGACTATGAATTCAGTGTTGTTATCAGCTGAAAAATCAAATCTTGAGTATTTTACCATTTTATGTGCATCAGTTGCAACAAAATTTAAATTTTCTGAATTAAATTGAAAGAATACACCAGTCATTATTGGACGAAGATCATCATTGCCTGAGGCAAAAACTGTTGAATTAATTGCTTTTGACAAAACATCTCCTCTTATAATTGTAGTACTAGGATCATTAATATTAATTATTTTGGGAAAATCTTCTCCGGACACATAAGAGAGTGCATATTTACCATTATTGGCAATTATTTCAATTGAATTAGATTCAGTTTTAATAAAAGTTAAAGGTTGTTCAGCAAATGTTTTAAGTGTATCAATTAAAATTCTAGCAGGAAGAGCAATAGAGTCAGAATCTTTTGATTCAATTGAGATGGAAGTTGACATTGTCGTTTCTAAATCTGAAGCTGACAAGGTTAAGGTTTCGTTATTTATTTCAAATAAAAAATTATCAAGAATTGGAAGGGTATTAGATGAATTTATTATGCCTCCTATTACTTGTAATTCTTTTAACAGTACTTCACTCGATACAATAAACTTCATCAAAGATAATTTTATCAAATATATTTTAATTGCATCTTAATTAAAAAAGAACTTATTCACATTTATTAACTAAATTTCATTAATTCAAATTATTTTGAATTTATATTTCATCAAAAATAATTGTAACTGAATCTCTATAATCCAATCCAAATAGACTACTTGCACTTCCAACAGTTGAAGGATTACTTTTGTATATAGCAAGTTCTAAATAACCTGCCGTGTTAAAAATTGCAATTTTTTTTCCATCTTCATTTCTTCTTTCTTTTGGCAATTTAAAGTCAATTGCTTCACTATAATTTTTATAAATTTTATTAAATTTTACTGATCTTGCAATTACTGTAAAATTTCTGGACTTACCGATATCATTAAAAATTTTCTTCGTAATATTTGTTATTACATTACCATAATTATCAATGTAAATAACACTTCCTAAAATTTTATTCATCCTACTGCTTATTACAGGGTTTAAGTTTGTCAATTGCAATATCGAGTCTATTTTTTTCCCAATTATTTCAAGTTTTCCATTTCGTGATATATGCCCAGCTACATTAACAAATACCTCAAGAACAGGAAAACTACTTATTATTTTATCATGGATATTTATTTCAAAAATATTTTTTGGGGTTTTACCATCAAAAACTAAAGAGAAAACTCCATTATCAGAGCCTATAAAATAATGTTCGTCGTAATATATTGCTAAATGTTTGTTTTCCTCATTAAGCTCAGAATCTACGCCAATGATATGAATTGTTCCTTTTGGAAATAGTTTATATGAATTTTTTAATATATATGATGCCTCAGTAATATTGTATGGATTAATTTCATGACTTATACTAATAATATTGACTTTTTTAATTTCTGAGATTAATGCAGCTTTTACAGCTGAAACAAAATAGTCTTTATTACCAAAATCAGTAGTTAAGGTTACAATTATCATATAATAATTTAATATTAATTTTAATTCAAAAAGTGTAAATTTGAATTAACTAATCTAAACAAAATTAATTTTTTTTAACTCTTCTCACTCTTGAATGAACTTGAAATTAATCTCAAAGAAACAAATCCTCAAGAATTTTTCGGAAATCATAGTAAAAATTTAGAAATAATTAAAAATCATTTCTCTAAATTAAAAATTGTTGCAAGAGGATCGACAATTAAGGCATATGGTGAAGATAAATTACTTCATAATTTTCAAAAAAAAATAGATGATCTAATTTTCCAATTAGATAAAAATAATTTTTTGGATTCTCAATTAACAGAAAAAATACTAAAACTTAACGGAACCAAAGTTGACTCAGGTATTAATGATAAGCTTATACTTAGAGGAGTAAATGGAAAGCTTGTAACAGCAAAATCACCTAACCAAGTAAAGTTAGTTGAATCAATCATAAAAAATGATATGATTTTTGCTATTGGTCCAGCTGGAACAGGTAAGACTTATACAGGAATCGCTATGGCTGTCAAATCATTAAAGGATAAAACTGTTAAAAGGATTATATTAACAAGACCAGCCGTTGAAGCAGGAGAAAATTTAGGATATCTCCCGGGAGACTTAAAAGAAAAACTTGACCCTTACATGCAGCCTCTATATGATGCTCTTCTTGATATGATTCCATCTGAAAAACTTAAGTCTTTACTAGAAAAAGGTATAATTGAGATTGCTCCCTTAGCATTTATGCGAGGTCGAACTTTAGATAATGCCTTTGTAATACTAGACGAAGCTCAAAACACATCTCATTCACAAATGAAGATGTTTTTGACAAGAATGGGTGTAAATGCTAAATTTTTAATTAACGGTGATCCAGGACAAGTTGATCTCCCAAAAAAAGTTGTTTCTGGTTTGAAAGAGGCATTAAAAATTTTAAAAAAAATTAATGGTATTGAAATGGTTTTATTAGATGAATCTGACGTAATTAGACATAAAATAGTAAAAAAGATTTTAAGCGCATATGATAAAGTTGATAACTAAATAAAGATGAACAAAACATTATTTAGAACAAATTTTAAGTTTAAAAATCAACTTTCCAAATATACAGGTAAAGTTCGAGAACTCTATAAACTAGATAACGGTAAATTGATTATGATATCTACTGATAAAATTTCAGCTTTTGATTTCATTTTACCTAAGGGAATTCCATACAAGGGTCAAATTCTCAATCAAATTGCAACTAGAATGATGTCCTTAACCTCTGATATAGTTCCAAATTGGATTTTAGATTCTCCAGATCCTAATGTGTCAGTTGGATTGAACTGTGATCCATTTAAAATTGAAATGGTCATAAGGGGCTATCTTGCTGGTCATGCTGCGAGAGAATATAAAAAGGGAAAAAGATTGCTGTGTGGTGTAAAATTACCAAACGGACTGAGTGAGAATGATAAATTACCATATCCAATTATTACCCCAGCGACAAAGGCAGATCATGGTCATGATGAGGATATATCTGAGGAGGATATTATTAATAAATCTATAATTTCTGAATCAGATTATGAAATTTTAAAAAATTATACATTAAAACTTTTTGAAAGAGGAACCAAATTAGCTTTAAATCAAAATTTAATATTAGTTGATACTAAATATGAATTTGGAAGAACCGCAGATGGTAAAATTATTCTAATTGATGAAGTTCATACACCTGATTCCTCAAGATATTTTTACAAAGATGGTTACGAAAAAAGACAAAAAGATAATATACCCCAAAAACAATTATCAAAGGAATTTGTTAGAGAATGGCTAATATCAAATAATTTTCAGGGATTAAGAGGACAAACTATTCCTCATATTTCTGATGAATATGCGAATTTAGTGTCAGAGAGATATATTGAATTGTATGAAAGAATAATGGGAGAACCTTTCATTAAAGAAGATATAAATAATATAGAGTATAGGATTAAAAAAAACTTGTCTTCTTACTTATAGTTTTTTAAAATTTTATCTATTGCTTCATTAGGTTTTAACCAAGTAGCTTTTTTATATTTTTTGAACCAAGTAATCTGTCTTTTTGCATATCTTCTTGTGTTTTTTTTTATTTCCTCGATGGTCTTTTTTTTACTTAAAGTTCTATTCCAATATAGAATCCATTCTTTATAACCAACAGTTTCAAATATTTTTGAATCTTTGAATTTGTATAATGATTTAGCCTCTTTTTCCAAACCATTTTCAACCATCTTATCTACTCTTTCATTGATTTTATCATAAATTTTAATTCTCTCTTCACATAGAATATAAATTTGCGATTGAAATTTTCTGATTTTTTTTTCTTTGCTTAAGAAACTTGAATATTTTAGACCTGAATCGATACAAACTGAAAGAACTCTTATAACTCTTCTATGATTATTTATATCAATTGTTTTATATGATTCATAATCCATTTTTTTTAATTGTTTTTGGAGTGAATCTATACCATCATTATTATAAATATCATTTAATTTATTTACAGTTAAATTTGTGGTATTTGGAAAATCATCTAAACCAAATAATATAGAATCAGCATACAAGCCAGATCCACCTACTAGAATAACATTTTTATTATCATCTAAAATATTATAAATTTTTGAAATTGATTCTTTCTGATAAGCACCTACATTTAGTGGGGTTTCGATACTTCTGTCTTGAATAAAATGGTGTTTGACAAGACTCATTTCTTTCTTAGATGGAGGAGAAGTACCAATTTTCATTTCATTATAAAACTGTCTTGAGTCGCATGAAATTATTTCAGTTGATAAAGTTTTTGCAAGTTTAATTGCAATAGTTGTTTTTCCTATGGCTGTTGGACCACCAATGTAGATGAGGTTTCTATTATTCATCATTTAATAATTCACCACAGTGATAACAATAAATAGAATTATCTTGGTGATCACTTGTCATACAATGAGGACAGGCTTGAGTATTACTAGATATTTTTGACTTTTCAGATAATTCAGCTGTCACTATTCCAGTTGGAACAGCAATAATTCCATATCCCATGATCATAATTACAGCGGCAATAAATTGACCAAAAGGTGTAATAGGAGCAATATCCCCATAACCAACTGTTGTAAGAGTAACTATACTCCAATAAATACCCTCTGGAATGCTAGTAAAACCACTTTCATCAGGTTCTATCATATACATAAGCGTTCCAAAAATTATACAGATTACGAGAACACTAAAAATAAAAACACCAACTTTTGCTCTACTGGCAATAAGCGCTTTCATTAAAGTATTCGATTCTCCAATATATCTAGTCATTTTTAAAATTCTAAAAACTCTTAATAGACGAAGTGCTCTCAGCGCACCTAGATACTGAGTTCCAAAGAAAAGTATTGAAATGTATTTTGGAATAATTGATAACAGATCTATTATACCGTATAAACTAATTATAAATTTAAATGGTTTTTTGACACATATAAGTCGCAATATATATTCGATTGAAAAAACTATGGTTATTATCCACTCAGAAATATTTAAAAAATTACTGTAGTTAAGTCTAAATGATTCGACACTTTCAAGAGCAACAAGAATTACACTTACAATAATTAAAAAAAGAAGGATAATATCAAAGGCTTTTCCAGTTTTTGTATCTGCCTCGTATATTATTTCATGAAGTCTATGACGCCAATAGCTATTTTTAACTGACATGTTTATAAAATTACAAAATTTATAAATAGATAATAATTTATAATTCTATTATATGTTTGTGTTTGTTTGTTTTGATATAACTGTGCAAAATTGAGTATGCATCGGAATTATGATCTATTTCAACAAGTCTTTGTTTTATATTTCTAACACTTTTTATTTGATGGTTCAATTCATAATATCCGTATCCTTTAATCTCATGATTCTTCACATAAACGAAGCTTTTTTCATTTAAATTTCTTCCTTTATCTATCATTATAAAGGTATCATGTTTAAACTTTAAATCATCAATTAAAATATTAATTCGTTGATTATATTCAGTTTTATTTTCCTTCATTAAGCATGCACCATTACATGATTTTAAATGGTATTTTGAGCAGATTTTTTTATCATTATTTATGGAAGTTAAATTTTCACATAAATTATATTTTTTAATCCAAAATCTTAATTTTTTTATTGCATCAGCTTTACTTTTAAAAACATATAAATATTTTTCGAAAGATAGTATTTGTTCAGTTTTTATTCTGTAATACCCGTTAGAATCAATAATTAATCTTAATCCTATAGGAAAATGAAGTAATTTATTTTTATAATTTAATTTAGGTTGATTTTCTTTTATTTCCTGGTCCTCCTTCAAAAGTGCAATTATTTCACTACCAGTTTCTTCAAATACAATTCTTTCTATATTTCTTTGAATTTTAGATGACTTCGAATCTTTAGATGTCAGATGATTAGTAATTCTTCTTTTTATATTTTTACTCTTACCGATATATATAATTGAAGTTTTATCATATATATAATAGACTCCAGTTTCTGTTGAACAATAGTCAATAATCTTTATGAATTTGGATTTAATATTTTTTTTATTTGATTTATCAACTAGCGAATTAATTATTAATTTCTTTTTGTCTTTTTGAATAAGAAGTTCAAAAAGTTTAAGTGTTGCTGTTGCATCTCCAAATGCTCTGTGTCTATTTGAAATTGGAATACCCAATTCTTTTACAAGATTTCCCAGCTTGTAGGACTTTAAATTTGGTATAAGATTTTTTGATAATTTTACTGTACACAGAGATTTTCTCTTAAAATTATAACCAAGTCTTTTAAATTCAGTTTTAAGCATTCTATAATCAAACTCTGCATTATGAGCAACTATTATACAATCTGATGTGATTTCAATTATTTGTTTTGCAATTTCATAAAATTTAGGAGAGTTAGAGAGCATATTTTCACGTATACCAGTCAATTTCGAAACATATGGTTGAATTTTTCTATCAGGCTTGACTAAAGAAATAAAGCGGTCCTTAATTTCAAAATTTTCATAGCGGAAAATTGCAATTTCAGTAATTGCTTCTTCATTAAATTTACCTCCTGTTGTTTCGACATCAATGATAGCGTACATCAAATTTTTCTTTCACCAAATATTTTACTACCAATTCTAATCATATTTGATCCATTATTTATAGCAACTTTATAATCTCCACTCATCCCAATAGAGAGAATATTAAAATTAGAGTCGATTTTATTTAGTTCATTGAATTTTACTTTAATAGAATTAAACTCAGAATTTATTATTGATTTATCATTTGTATAGGAAGCCATTCCCATTAAGCCTTTAATTGATATATTTTGTAGACTTAATGAATAGTTAAATAATTCCTCTATTTTATTTAATGATATACCGAATTTTGAAACTTCATTTGAAATATTAACTTGTAATAAACATTTAATTACCCTATTATTTTTAATTCCATGTTTATTGATTTCATTCATTAATTTAATACTGTCAACACCATGAATTAAAGAAACAAAAGGGGCAATATATTTTACCTTGTTTCTCTGAACATGACCAATCATGTGCCATTTAATATCTTTTGGTAAAGAATTATATTTTGTTAACATCTCTTGGATTTTATTTTCTCCAAAAACTCTATGACCTGCATCATAAGCATTCATTATTAACCTATTTGGTTTGGTTTTTGACACAGCAACCAAAGTAACATGATTAGGAATTTGAGATTTTAATTCATATAAATTATCTGCTATGATCATATTTGAATTTTGTTCAGAAAGAATCAATAATTTTTTGAGCAATTTTTAACGCTAAATAGCCATCATTTAAATCGACTATTGGTGTTTGATTCTTATTTATCGATTTTGCAAAAGACTCTAGTTCATTTAAAATAGCATTAGATTTTAATACCTTTGGATTTTCAAAATAAACTTCTCTTTTTTCACCTTCAGCGTTTTCAAGTATCATACCCTTAGTATCAATTTTACTGGAAAGATCATTTATTTTTACAATTTCAGTACTTTTTGATAAAAAATCAATTGAAACATATGCATCTCTTTGAAAAAATCTAGTCTTTCGCATATTTTTCATTGATATTCTACTCGCAGTCAGATTTGCAACACATCCATTCATAAATTCAATTCTTGCATTTGCAATGTCTGGACTGGCACTTATAACTTTAATACCAGATGCATTAACTGATTTTATTGGAGAACTTACAATACTTAATATAATATCTATATCATGAATCATAAGATCTAAAACTACTGGAACATCAGTACCTCTGGGGTTGAATTCTGATAGTCTATGTGATTCAATGAACATAGGGTTTTGAATATGAGACCTTGAAGCTATTAGTGCAGGATTAAATCTCTCAACATGGCCAACCTGTCCATAAACATTATTCAACTTAGCAAATTTGATAATTTCCTCTGCTTCGTTAAGTGTTTTTGAAATTGGTTTTTCAATAAAAACATGACATTTATTTTTAATTGCCATAATCGCAATTTTATGATGTGAATCAGTGGGTGTTACTATATCAATTACATCACATTTTTTAATTAATTTTTCTGGTGATTCAAAAAATTTATAATTGAATTTATTTTGAACCTCAATTGAACTTAATTTATCTGAGTCATGAAAACCAACTAGATTATAATATTTTGAATCATTCAAAAGTTTTAAATGAATCTTTCCAAGGTGACCGGCTCCAAAAACACCAATGTTTAACATTTTTTTTTAAAAATACAATACTTATTGAATCTTTTAACTTTCTCTTAATTACTTTTACTCAATATATGGAAGATACTAATAAAAATAAAGGTTTAAGAAAACAACTTATAAATATTCTTTCAGAGAAAGGAATAAATGATAAAAACGTTTTAAACGCTTTAAATAATATTCCAAGACAATGGTTTATGGAATCAGGTTTAAAAACATATGCCTATACGGATAAAGCTTATCCAATAGGGGAGGGTCAAACAATTTCTCAACCGTATACTGTTGCTTATCAAACTCAATTATTAAAGACTAAAGCTGGCGATAAGGTATTAGAGGTTGGAACAGGTTCAGGTTATCAAACCTCTGTCCTAATTGAATTAGGTTGTAAGGTGTTTACCATTGAAAGACAAAGGTTGTTGTTCAAAAAAGCTGAATTGTTATTTAAAAAAATTAAATGGAAACCAAAGAAAATAGTTTTTGGAGACGGCTATAAAGGATTAAAAATCAACGCACCATATGATGCCATAATTGTTACTGCTGGATCACCCGAATTACCTAATAATTTAATGTTACAGCTAAAAATAGGTGGAAGACTGGTAATTCCAATTGGAACTAAAGAACAAACTATGACTCGATATGTTAGAGTCTCAGATAAAGAGTATAGTAAAGAAACTTTTGGTAGTTTTAGATTTGTTCCACTTCTTAAGGATAAAGTCTAAATGTTAATACATATATATTTTATTGATGAAGCAATATCAATATTTGTTTCCCTGTATTTTTCATTTTCTAAAGATGATTCATCAAATTTCCCAGGATCATCAAACTGAAGTGATATTATTTTAGATGCTCCGTCTATAATCGGGCAATTTTTTTCAGCACTTGAACAATTCATGACGGCTATAAAATTATTTGCAGGGTTTTGAATGTCGTTATATAGTTTAGAAATTAATTTTATTTCATTTATTTTACCACATTTAACTATATATTCTGGATTAGTTATATGCTTATTTTGTTTTATAGAAAAACCACTTTCAATCAAAATCTTTATTATACGCTTATTAACATTTGTTACTTCGGTACCACCTGAAAATGAGTGAATCCTTGTAAATCCATAATAATTAAATATTATTTCGCTCCAAATTTGACAAAGCTGACTTCTTCGTGAATTATGAGTGCATATAAAATTTAATTTTGATGGAAGATTTAAATCATTATTTTTTTTAAGTTCTTTTATTATTGTATTAAGAGAGTTTTTTCGTTGAAGTGGAATTTTATTTACATTTAAATTTAAAATAAAATCTTTGATATTTTGATTTATCATTTATTGAATGTTTTTTTAATTCTATCAATATTTCTTTTGTTATCTCTTTCTTTAATTGCTTCTCTCTTGTCATATAATTTTTTACCCTTTGCTAAGCAAATTTGAATTTTTGCATATCCATTTTCATTTATGAATAACTTAAGCGGAATAATTGTTAAACCAGAATTGTTAACTTCTTTAAATAATTTTTTTAATTCATTCTTATTCAATAATAACTTCCTGCTTTGTTTTGGTTTATGATTATAATTTGATCCATGATTATATTCTTCAATAGACATATTGATTATGAAAAGTTCGTTTTCATTATTAAATTCACAGAAGCTATTAGATATAGACGCTTTACTACCTCTAATAGATTTTATTTCTGAACCAGTTAAAACTATACCAGCTACATATTTATCGAGTAAATTGTATTCAAATTTTGCTCTTTTATTTTGTATGTTTATTTTTTTAAGCATCATGTAAAGTTAATATTTAATATTTTGATAAATGTTTATTTAATGTGAACAACTTGGGGTATATTTCCTATTTTGTTTATCTACAAAGTATAATAATATTTAAATTTGCATTGAAATAATTTAATGATGATTGATAAAGAAATATTTGACCTTGTTTCAAAAGAGAAAATCAGACAAAAAAATGGTATAGAACTTATTGCATCTGAGAATTTTACAAGTCCAGATGTTATGAAAGTAACTGGTTCGATACTCACTAACAAATATGCTGAGGGATATCCTGCTAAAAGATATTATGGAGGCTGTGAAGTTGTTGATGAGATTGAGGAGATTGCCATTAATCGTGCGAAAAAACTATTTGGATGTGAATATGCAAATGTTCAGCCTCATTCAGGATCTCAAGCAAATACTGCAGTATTCCATGCATTTCTTTCTCCGGGAGATAAAATTTTAGGTTTTGATCTATCCCACGGTGGACACTTAACTCATGGATCACCAGTAAATTTTTCAGGAAAATTATACCAGGCAAGCTTTTATGGAGTGGATAGAGAAAGTGGAGTATTGGATTATGATCAAATTGAATCAATAGCAACAAAACTTAAGCCGAAAATGATAATTGCCGGAGCTTCTGCTTACTCTAGAGATATTGACTTTAAACGTTTCAGATACATTGCAGATAAAGTAGATTCTTTTTTACTAGCTGATATTTCTCATCCTTCGGGAATGATAGCATCAGGATTATTAAATAATCCTATTCCTCACTGTCACGTAATTACAACTACAACACACAAAACACTTCGTGGTCCAAGAGGGGGTCTTATATTAATGGGTAAGGACTTTGATAACCCATTTGGTCAAAGATTAAAAAATGGCTCATTAAAAAAAATGTCTAATTTATTAAATATGGCAGTATTCCCAGGAAATCAAGGCGGTCCCTTAATGCATGTTATTGCTGCAAAAGCCATTGCATTTTCTGAAGCTCTTTCTCCTCAATTCATAAATTATCAAAAGAGAGTTATTGAAAACTCTCAAATTATGGCCAATTTATTTATTGACTTAGGATATAAAATCATTTCAAATGGAACGGACAATCATTTAATGCTAATTGATCTAAGAAATAAAAATATATCTGGTAAAGAAGCTGAAGAAGCATTAGTAAAAGCAGAGATAACAGTTAATAAAAATATGGTTCCTTTTGATGATAAGTCCCCTTTTATTACCTCAGGAATTAGAATAGGAACCCCTGCTATTACAACTCGAGGCTTTAGAAAAAATGATATGAATATAATTGTTAATATGATTGACAAAGTTTTAAATAACCATCAAGATGAATCAACCTTAAATAATATCTCTAAAGATGTAAGAGAAATTATGAAAGAAAGGAAATTATTTAATTTTTGAATCAGGTGGGTCAAAAAGATTACTGATAAACTCTGGAATAGCGGTTATTTTTCTGTTTTTGGCGTCACTTAAGTAGCACCATTTACTAATAATCTTCACAATTACTTTATTATTATTTTTTGAATTATAAAAATTAACAACTCTCTCTGAAATAGGCCCTTTGACTGATTTAATATATGTAGAAATGATAATTTCATCACAAAGGTATGCACCAAGTTTATATAAAACATCATGATGTCTCACAACCCAAACCCCCGGTACAGGATTAATTTTTTCAGTTAAATAAGACCAATGGGATTTGGCAATTTCTTGAGCCCAATATAAATATTGAACATTATTTACGTGATCTAGTTCATCTAAATGATCTTTAGTTACTTTAATCTTTTGAGTAAATTCATTCATTATTTTTAAAAATTTCAACTTCAAAAATTTTACTCCAGTTTTTACCAGTGACAAAAAAAGTATTTGTTACTAGATTATAAGCAATACCATTTAAAACATTTAAAGATTCAATTTGTTTCACCGAGTTTTTTAAACCTGAAAAATCAATAACGCCTTCTACACCACCGGATTCAGGATCGATTATTAAAACAACATCTTTTTCAAACTGATAGGTATTAGCATATATTTTATTATTGTGCCACTCTAATTCATTTAATTTATTTATAGATTTCTTATTTGTCATTACTTCGATATAATCCATTTCTTTTAAATCATTACTGTCCAATAACCAAATCTTATTTGTCCCATCTGATTTATAAAAAATTTCTCCATTATTACATAATCCCCATCCTTCAACACTCTCATCATAAGTAAAGGAACTCTCAACCTTCGTAAGATCAATATCGTAAACAAATCCAATATCTTCCTGCCATGTTAATTGATAAATTTTATTATTCATAATTGTCAATCCCTCACCAAAATACTTATCATTTAATTTTATTTCATTAATTATTTCACCAGTTTTATAATTTAATGATCTGATTTTTGATTTTCCACGAAGACCTGTACTTTCAAATAATATATTTTTATTGAATTCTAATCCTTGAGTATATGAAGTTTCGTCGTGTGGATAAGTGTTTATAATTTTATACGAATAAAGTTTTGGAGGATCTTTTGCATAAAGAACAAAATTATCTTTGAGTTTAGTTTTTTTTCCTTGGTTTATTATTTCAACTTGAATTTCATGATATCCTAATTTTAATGATGAAAGTGAATAAACAGAATCTATTTTTTTTCCATTGAGAAAAATTTGACTTTTAGGAATTGGGTAAGATTTATTTGATTTTATATTAACCTCTAAAGTATCATTAGGAAAAAATTCAGATGAGTTTAGTTCAATTATATATTTATTGGTATTGTAGGAAGCACATCCAATAATAGAGGAAAATATAAAAAATGATAATAATCGAATCATTATATATTAATTAATACAAATTTAGACAAAAATTAAAATTTGATCTTACTTGTCGTCTTTAATCTATATCTTATATTTGTCTAGGGCAAGTACTACACAACCAGCTCCTGTCGAATTCCCCCAGGGTGGTAACACAGCAAGGGTAGATGGTTGTAGCGGTGTGATGTAGTTAGCTTGCCCTTTTAATTATGAGTGAAACAATTTTAATTACAGGTGCATCATCAGGACTAGGTAAAACTACTTCGGAGTTTTTATCTAAGAAAGGTTACAACGTATATGGTACAAGTAGAAACCCATCAAAATATTCTATTCCTACTTCATATAAATTATTAAAATTGGACCTAACTGACATTAAATTAATTGATAATGTCATAAATTTTATTTTAGAAAAAGAAAAAAAGATTGATATATTAATTAATAATGCGGGTGTTGGAATAACGGGTCCAGGAGAGGAGACCGATATTGAAGAAATGAAAAAAAATTTCGATACAAATTTTTTTGGACAAGTTATAATGATGCAAAAAATTTTACCTTCAATGAGAAAAAATAAAAAGGGTTTAATTATCAATATTTCCTCAATTGCTGGCTATATGGGATTACCCTATAGAAGTTGTTATTCAGCCTCAAAAGGCGCATTACAATTATTTACTGAATCAATTAGAATGGAAGTTAAAAGATTTGGAATTAATATTTTAACTTTAGCACCAGGAGATTTTGCAACAAATATTGCCTCTAGAAGATACCATTCTCCGGTAAAAGAGGGACCTTATAATTATTTATATAGAAAAAGTCTTAACGAAATGAATAGACATGTTGATGATGGAAATAATCCTTTAGAGGTAGCAAAAATTGTATACAAGATAATAAATACGAGAAATCCAAAAGTTCATTACAAAATTGGAGCTTTTTTTCAAAAATTTTCTATTTTTCTAAAAAAAATACTTCCTGATTTTATTTATGAGAAAATTTTAATGAACTTTTACAAAATTTAAAAAGAAAATATGAAATTTTTTATTGATACAGCAAATATTGAACAGATTAGACAAGCAGAAAATCTTGGTATTCTTGATGGAGTTACCACAAATCCATCTCTGATGGCTAAAGAAGGAATTACAGGGGAGAAAAATATATTAAATCATTATGTTGAAATATGTAATTTGGTCAGTGGAGATGTTTCTGCGGAAGTAATTTCCGTTGATTATGATGGGATTATAAAAGAAGGAGAAGTCTTAGCTAAACTCCATAGTCAAATCGTTGTCAAAGTTCCGATGATTAATGAAGGTATCAAGGCAATAAAATATTTTTCAAATAAAGGCATTAAAACAAACTGCACTTTAATTTTTTCAGCTGGCCAAGCACTTCTTGCTGCTAAAGCAGGCGCAACTTATGTTTCCCCCTTTATTGGAAGGTTAGATGATATCTCTCATGATGGAATGATTCTGATCGAAGAGATAAGGCATATATTTGATAATTATGCATTTGAAACAGAAATTTTAGCTGCATCGATACGTAACCCAATGCACATAATCAATTGTGCTAAAATAGGCGCAGATGTAATGACGGGACCATTAAGTGCAATAATTTCTCTAGCCAAACACCCTCTAACTGATTCTGGTTTGAAAAAATTTCTTGCTGATTATAAAAAAGGAAATTAGAGTTGGTTAATTATAGATGGATCAAAGAAATTAGCAAATCCGTTTACAATCCTTCCTTTAGAATCTAAAATTATTGCCTTATTTATGAGAGAAATAATCCATTTCTTACTAGCTTCTTCAAAATCAATTATAGCATATTGGTTTTCAATTTCTTGCTTCATCATCTTATTTACGTCAATTGCTAATTGATTTAGTGGTTGTAATGAAATTCCAACATATTGATATTCAGGTTTAATTTTTTTTATTTTATTCAATATTTTTATTGTTTTACCGTAATGGTTCATTTGAGTCTGAGACCAAAAATAAATTAAGGTTTTTTTGTTATTAAATATAGAATTACTACTGACTGAATCTAGGTTTGAGTTTTGAAGATTTATTTCAGGTAAATAAAAACCTTTACTCATTTTTTTGATATCATTGTGAAGATTTAGTATTTCTGCGAGGAACATAGTATTTGTATTAATTGCAAAATAATATTGAAGAAAATTTTCATGATCTAAATGATTTTTAAAATTAAAAATTTCATCGTAGGCAATGGCTCGAGCTAAATTATTTTTCAATTCTCTTCCTGAGATTTCATTTTCTAAAGTTTGAAGTCTTTTTATATTAAAGTTTGTATTCTTTTTATGTTTGAAATAATACATTGAACTGTCTAATGATTTTTCGTTTAAAAAGTTTATTACATAGTTTATATATGGCTCAAAGAAAGCTAAATCTTTTTCTTCAAAATTTAAAAACCTTCTGTAATTAAAATAAATACTATCCTTATTAGTGGTCCAATTTGTCCCTCTCAATAAAGAATATCTTTCCCTAATAGTAGCATAAGGATAGACATATGAGGCCATAGTGATTTTTTGAGCAATCTTAGTCAAATTATTTATGGAGTCCATTTTAATCCATGACTTCTTCTTTTGGATTAATAACGAATCGATAATATTTGAAAAATCATCAGAGTTTAATGAATATTTTGAAGATAAGAATTGACTTTCTTCATCAATTTTTAATTTCATATCCATCAGAAAATTATTTTTACTACTTCCAATACCACTAAAAAAAATGGATTTATTAAAATCAGATGAATTTGCCCTCATCCATAAACTATCACCAGATTCTATAATAATTGATTGATATTCAGGAATATGTTCAACCTTATAGATGCCAGATTTAATATCTGATAATTCTATTTCAAATGAATTATTTGAATCTAATAATAAACAATCAATAGAAATATTATTCTTGTATAATGTAACATAATTAGATGATGGATTAACTATTTGACCACCTAAAAAAGCATCCTTATCATTTAAATTTATTTCGGATTTACATGAAAAAAATAAAATATTATGAAATAATAAAACAAAAATTAAAAAATCTCTCATTTATTTAAAATTAAAATTTATTTCAATTTATAAAATTAATAGTATTCCAGTTTTGGATTTATTATTTTTAGCAAAATTTTAAGTATGTTAATTGTAAATAATTTATCTGTTCAGTTCGGTAAAAGAATTTTATTTGATGAAGTAAATGTAACCTTCAGTCCAGGTAATTGCTATGGTATAATTGGTGCAAATGGAGCTGGAAAATCTACCTTTTTAAATATTATTTCAGGTTTAAAAGAACCTAATTCTGGAAATATTTCTTTGGAACCAGATAAACGTCTATCCATCTTAGAACAAAACCATAATTTACACGATGAATATCAAGTTCTTGAAACTGTATTAATGGGAAATAAAGATCTTTTTAGAATTAAATCTGAGATGGAAGATATCTATAAGATTGAGAATTTTTCTGATTCTGATAGTGAGAGAGTAGGGGAATTACAAATTAAATATGAAGAAATGGATGGATGGAGTGCTGAGAGTAATGCTGCAAATTTATTATCAAATTTAGGCATCGATGAAAATCTTCATTTTAATAAAATGTTAGATCTTGATTCCAAACAAAAAGTTAGAGTTTTAATAGCCCAGGCCCTTTTTGGAAATCCAGATGTTTTAATTATGGATGAACCAACAAATGACCTTGATTATGATACAATTGAATGGCTTGAAAATTTTCTTTGTAATTATGAAAATACAGTTATTGTTGTTTCACATGATAGACATTTTTTAGATTCTGTTTGTACACACATATCTGATATTGATTATGGAAAAATAAATCATTACTCAGGAAATTATAGTTTCTGGTATGAGTCATCTCAATTAGCAGCAAGGCAAAAAGCACAGTCAAATAAAAAAGCAGAAGAAAAAAAGAAAGAATTACAAGAATTTATATCTAGATTTTCTGCTAATGTTGCCAAATCTAAACAAGCAACATCAAGGAAAAAAATGATAGAAAAATTAAATATTGAGGAAATTAAGCCTTCAAGTCGAAGGTATCCAGGTATAATCTTTGATTTGGAAAGAGAAGCTGGTGATCAAATACTTAATATCGAAAAATTAGCCTTTAAGTTTGATGGAGATTTATTATTTGATAAAGTTAATTTAAACCTTTCCAAATCTGATAAGGTTATCTTCATAAGTAAGGATACAAGGGCAGTAAATAATTTTTTTGATATTATTTCAAATAGAATTAAAACATTTGATGGTTCATTTGATTGGGGAATTACTACAAAACAAGAATACATTCCATTAAATAATGACTATTTATTTAACAAACCACAATCTTTGGTAGATTGGTTGAGGAACTATGCAATCACTGAAGAGGAAAAAGAAGAGGTATATTTGAGAGGTTTTCTTGGTAAAATGTTGTTTACCGGTGATGAAGCCTTAAAAAATTCAAATATTTTATCTGGTGGAGAAAAAGTAAGGTGTATGATTTCTAAAATGATGATGAGTAGATCTAACGTCTTGATAATAGACGAACCTACCAATCATTTAGATTTAGAGGCTATCACTGCATTTAATAATGCATTAATTAATTTTAAAGGAACTTTATTATTTTCAACTAGTGACCATCATTTTGCACAATCTCTGGCAAATAGAGTTATTGAATTAACACCAAAGGGTATAATTGATAGATATTTAAATTTTGATGAATATATGACTGATCCAAAAATTAAAGAATTAAGAAAAAATATGTATTTGTAGATTTTCGTTATTGTTCATGTATTCTAATAGTAGAAAATTTATAAATAATATTTAATTTGTATGTTATGTTTATATTACCAGAAAAAAGAATATATACCAGCTAAAAGTATCATTAATGCAAATGCTCCAATATTAAAAGTGGATGAAGTTTTAAAAATTCCTTTATTTAAATAAATTCCTTTTCTATCATCTTTATCTTTGTTTTCAGAATAGCTCATAAGAAATATTATTAATGCAGTAAAAAGAAAGGTTAATCCCATTTGATCAATAAAGGGAAGAGTAGGAGCAAGTTTACTTAAAAGAGTTTCTTTAAGCCAGCCTTTAGGTCCAATTTTAAAAAACATAGCAATAGGTATTGAGGATAAAGCACCGTAAATAGCACCTTTATTTGAGGTTTTTTTCCAAAATAAACCCAATATAAAAACTGCTAATATTCCAGGGCTAACAATTCCTGTATATTCTTGAATAAAAATGAAAGCTTGATCAATACCTCCGAGAAGGGGAGCAATAACTACTCCAATAATTAAAGCAACACCAGCAGATATTCTTCCAACGTTTACTATACTTGGTTCCGAAGTGGAATTATTAAAAAAGGGTTTATAGACGTCCATTGTAAAAATTGTAGCTGTTGAATTTAACATTGAAGCCAAAGATGATACTATAGCTGCAGCTAATGCAGCAACTGCTATACCTTTTAAACCAGTTGGTAAGAATTGCATTAACCAAGGGTATGCTTTATCTGCGGTTCCACTAGTTGGCATGTTACTTAAACCAGAATCACCTAAAGATGATAACAATGTTGGATCATTAACTATTACAAAAGCCGCAATTCCTGGTATTACTATTATTAATGGGAGAATCATTTTTAATCCAGCGGCAAATAAAATTCCAGTTTGAGCTTCTTTTAATGATTTTGCAGCTAGAGTTCTTTGAATAATGTATTGATTAAATCCCCAGTAATAGAGATTAGCAACCCACATGCCACCAATAAGAACTCCAATTCCTGGTAAACTCATATATTCAGGATTTGACTTATCTAGTATCATATCAAATTTTTCAGGAACAACCTCATATAATAATTTTAAACCATTTAACATACCTTTTCCTGAGGAAACTGTGTCTAAAGCTAAATAGGATGTAATTAAACCTCCAAATATCAAAACAACTACCTGAATAATGTCTGTCCATGCTACTGCTGACAACCCACCGTATAAAGAATAAGCAGCTGCAAATAGAGCTAAACCAATAATGCCATAAATTAAATCAATATCAAGGATTGTTTGCAATGCGAGACCACCTAAATAAAGTACAGAGGTAATATTGACAAAAACATAAAGTCCAATCCAGAAAACTGCTAAAATAGTTTTTAGTTGACTTGAAAATCTTTTTTCTACAAATTCAGGAATAGTATATATTTCTTTTTTGATAAAAATGGGAAGGAAATATTTTCCAACAATAATAAGTGTCAGAGCTGCCATCCATTCATATGACGCTATTGCAAGTCCAATGGCAAAACCTGAGCCAGACATACCAATAAATTGCTCAGCTGATATATTTGCAGCTATTAATGATGCTCCAATTGCCCACCAGGGAAGAGATTTACTTGCTAAAAAATAATCTTCGGCATTTTTAGTTTTTCCATCTTTACTTCTTGAAACCCACAAACCAAAAAATAAAATTATTAATGCATAAATTGCAAAAACGATAAAATCTAGGGTTTCAAATGTCGTATTCATAATTTTATAGTTATAATTTTTATGAATTCGAATATAATGGAAAAATATTAAACTAACATAAGATTAGTTCTCTTTAAACTAAATACAATTTTGGGTTATTTTATTTATAATTTTTTTGGCTATAATTAGTTCATCATCGTTTACATAAAGATCTTGAAGCTGCCCATGAATTGAACCAAAACCAGCCAGCCTTGCTGATTCATGAGAGTCTTTAATTATCGGTATTATATTCTTTTCTGATAACATATTTTTCATCGATAAAATTATAATTATACTTCCTGAATATATTTTTGTGTATGAATTCATTTCATGATTTATTATACTTACTATTCCAAATTTTTGGATTAAAATTTTTACCTAAGGCTACACCTAAAAATAATACTATAGAGACTAGAGCTTTGAACATAAACAAAAATAAAATCCAAAATCCAGATGAATCTGGATTCTTTGTAAAAATTGATATTGGTGTAATTAGAGTTACAAAATAACTTAAAAACAATAATGTCAATAAAAGATTTGTAATTGATCTGAATGGCCACATTCTTATTTTTCTTAATGGAGCGAGATCATTTCCCCATTTATGAATTAGATAAAAATAATTACTTCCTATGGGGATGAATAATAATGGATCATCAGTTTTTTTTAATCTAAACATTATTGAAGGTGCCATAATCTTGAATGAATTAAGTTTTTTATTATGATCGATTTCCATCTGCTTTATTTTTTCTATAGCTTCTAACGGAATTTCACCCTTAAAATATTTAATATCTAAAAATCTTAAGCGATAGTCGACACAAGTGGATTTAATTGTGTTTATATGAAATATATTTTCATTATTTAATTTGTTCAAATTAAATTCATTGAAATAATTTTTTTCTTGAGATATGCGATTTTTCTGAAAAAGATTAATTTTTTTTTCAGAGTTAAGAGCTTCTTGGATATTTGTGGTAAGTAAGTTATTTATAATCATAATATAATTTTAACGTAGTTCAGCATTTAGATGTATTTGAAATTCTTTAAGTAGTTTATCCATAACTTTATCAATGTGTTTGTCGGTTAATGTCTTCTTCATATCAGTAAATGTAAACCTTATTCCATAAGATTTTTTCGAATTAGAAATTTTTTCACCTTCATAAACATCAAATAAATCAACAGATTCTAAAAATTTTTTTTCAGTATTTAAGGCTATTTCTTTTATTGAACTAAAAGAAATATCTTGGTTAATTAATAAAGAGAAATCTCTCTGAATTGATGGAAACTTTGGTATATCTTTTATTTTTAAATTTAAATCAAAGGCTTTATCATAAATATCATCTAATTTAATTTCACAAATACATACTTGGTTTTCAATATTGAAATTACTTGTAATAGAAGTTTTAACAACGCCTAATTTTCCTATTAAACTACCATCATATTTAATTGTTAAACCTTCACTAAAAAAATCACTTTCAGTAGTATCGAAACTTATTTTACTCATATTAATACTCTTAAATAGATTAATAACATGTGTTTTAATTTCAAAAAAGGGTGAAATGGGTTCTTTGCTAATCCAATTTAGTGCTTCTTTAGATCGTGACAATGATATTAACAGAAATTTATTCTCTTCATAATTATTATTTTTTTTTGAATATACATTGCCAGTTTCAAAAAGCTTTAAATTCTTTTTTTTTCTATTATTATTAAATGATATTACCTCAAGTGTGGAATAAATTAGTGTTTTTCTTAATTCTGATAGATCTTTTCCTAGAGGGTTTAATATGCTTATGCTTTCATTAGATAAAGTATCTTTAGCTAGTAAGTTATAGGAGGGGTTTACAATAGAATTATTAATAATCTCAGAGAAACCATAACCGACTAATTTTTCAGATAAATACTCCTGGAATTTAAACTTATTTTTAACTTTAAATTGAGGAAGATTTATTTTAAGCGAGGATGATGAATTTATTGAGTTATATCCATAAATTCTTAATATTTCTTCAATTACATCAGAAGGTCTTTTGACATCGACTCGATAGAGAGGTATTGTTATTGCAATACCTTCATTGGTGACATTATCAATTTTGATTTCTAGTGCATTAAGAATATTTGTTAAATCTTCTTTAGGTATATCCTGACCTATTGTATTATTAATTTGTTCGTATGATATAAAAATTTTCGCAGGAACCTCGTTAGGAGTTTGAAATTCAACAATTTCACTTGATATAACTGCATTTGCATATTTAGTCATTAAAAATACCGCTCGCTTTAGTGCAATTAGGCAGATTTCAGGATCAATACCCCTTTCAAATCTATATGAGGCATCTGTATTAAAACCGTGTCTTTTCGCGCTTTTTCTAATTGTTTGAGCATTAAAATAAGCACTTTCTAAAAAGATAGATTTTGTAGATTTTGATACTCCAGAATCTTTTCCACCATATATTCCGGCTAAACATAAAGGTTTATTTTGATCACATATCATAAGATCTTCATCTGAAAGTTCAACTTCATTATGATCTAATGTTTGAAATTTTATTCCCTTTTTTGATTTTTTGACAATTATATCACCTTCAATTTTATCCGCATCAAATGAGTGAAGAGGTTGACCAATATCATGAAGAACAAAATTGGTTATGTCCACTACATTATTTTTGGGAGTAATACCAATTGATCTTAAATAATTTTGAATCCAATCAGGAGAAGGTAAAACATTAATATTAGTTAGAGTTATTCCAAAATAGTAGGGTGCTAATTCTGGTTCATCAACTTGTACATTAATTTTTTTTGTTTTTGATGGAGAAGGTAAATTTTCAATTTTTGGAGAATTCCAGATGTAATCTATTTTATTTTGGATAAAATATGCTTTCAGGTCTCTAGCGACACCCATATGAGACATCGCGTCAGCTCTATTGGGAGTGAGTCCTATTTCGTAGATGTAATCATCTTCTATACCTAAAGCATCTTTCAGTGGCTTTCCAATTTCTAAGTTATTATTTAAGACCATGATCCCATCATGAGAATTACCGATACCCAATTCATCTTCTGCACATATCATACCATTACTCTCTTCGCCTCTGATTTTACTAGATCTTATAAGAACTTCTTTATCATTTTTAGGATATAGAACTGAACCAACAAGGGCAACAGGAACTTTTTGTCCTATAGCTACATTTGGAGCACCACAAATAATTTGCAATGTCTTTTTTTTGTTTACCTTGACTTTTGTTAACTTGAGTTTATCAGCATTAGGATGCTTTTTACATTCAATTACTTCGCCCACAACAATTCCATTTAAACCACCTTTAACTAATTCAAAGTGATGGATACCCTCGACTTCAAGCCCAAGATCTGTAAGATAATCTGCAATATCATCAACTGATCTATCAGTTTTAATATATTCTTTTAACCACCGAGCTGAAATTTTCACAAAAAAAATTTACTTAATTATTTGTACAAATATAATTGATCATTTCCTTTAAAAGATTAAAGTAAAATAAATATAACCTATCATGTTATAGTTATTGGTGATAGATTTATAGGCTTTATTATATATTATGAATAATCTTTGAACAAATATAACACATCATTAAATTTAACTTATATAATTCCATATGTTTTTATAAGTACCAATTTCTGCTAATGTCTGTTTTACAATTTGATTTTCATTTTTTTCTAAGTTTTCATCATCATCTAATAAATCAATAACAGAGTTTCTAGCATTTATCATAATATCCTGATCTTTAACAAGATCAGCTATTTTTAGTTTTAATAAACCACTTTGTTGAGTTCCCATTATATTTCCTGGTCCTCTCATTTTTAAATCTACATCTGCAATTTCAAAACCATTATTAGTTTTAACCATAGTGTCTATTCTTAACTTAGAATCATTGGAAACTTTATTTCCAGTCATAAGAATACAATAACTTTGTTTGTTTCCTCTTCCAACTCTTCCCCTTAACTGATGGAGTTGAGATAGACCAAATCTTTCAGAGCTCTCAATAATCATAACTGATGCATTTGGTACATCAACTCCAACCTCTATTACTGTTGTTGCAACCATAATTTGAGTTTGACCTTCAAGAAACCTTTTCATTTCATACTCTTTATCATTGTTCTTCATTTTTCCATGTAGAATTGATATTTTATATTTTGGTAAAGGGAAATATCTGCTTATACTTTCAAAACCATCCATTAAGTCCTTAAAATCGATTTTTTTTGATTCCTCGATTAATGGATAAACTATGTAGATTTGATTTCCTTTTGAAATTTCATCCTTTATGAATTTTAAAACGCTTAGTCTTTTACTATCAGTTCTGTGAAAGGTTTTAATAGGTTTTCTCCCTGGAGGGAGTTTATCAATCAATGATATATCTAGATCACCATACAAACTCATTGCGAGAGTCCTAGGAATAGGGGTTGCAGTCATTACTAAAATATTTGGTGGTAAAAGATTTTTTTTCCATAAAAGCGATCTTTGAGCTACACCAAACCTATGCTGTTCATCAATAATTGCTAAACCAAGATTTTTAAATACAACGGGGTCTTCAATTAACGCATGAGTTCCTATCAAAATATCAATTTTACCTAATTTTAGATCATCTAACAAAGGTTTTCTCTTGCTTTTAGATACACTTCCAGTAAGAATATCTATGGTTAATCCGATATTATCAGATAATTTTTTGATTACCTTGTAATGTTGTTGAGCTAGTATCTCTGTAGGAGCCATTAAACATGATTGATATCCATTATCTAGTGATATCAACATACTCATATAAGCAACTATAGTTTTACCTGAACCAACATCACCTTGAAGCAATCTGTTCATTTGATATCTTGATCCTAAATCTTTTCTTATTTCCTTAATGACATTGATTTGAGCACTAGTGAGCTTAAAAGATAAATGCTCATGAAAAAATGAGTTAAAATAATTTCCAATTTTTGAAAACGAGTAGCCATTAATTTTTTTTTTTCGCTCTCTATTTTTAATTAAAATCTGTAGCTGTAAATAAAAAAACTCTTCAAACTTTAATCTTTCGATTGAATTGTTTAGACAGACTATATTTTTTGGAAAATGAATATTTCTAACAGCTTGATTTTTAGATATAAAATTGAATTTTTCAATTAAATTATTTGGTAAATTTTCCTTAAAATTTTTATCATAATTATTTAAATACTCGTAAATCATTTTTCTTATGATATTTTGAGTGATTCCAGAATTAATTGACTTTTCAGTAGATGGATAAACACTGTTAAAATTTACTCTTTTCTTGATTTTAAAGTCTTTTAGTAATTCCATTTCTGGATGTGCCATACTAAATATCCCATTGAAATAATTAATTTTTCCAAAAATTACATAAGGAGTATGTATTTTTATATTTGATCCAATCCATTTGTGGCCTCTAAACCATATCAATTCAATTATTCCAGTATCATCCTCAAATTTTGCAATTAATTTTGATTTATTATTTGTGTTAGATTTTATAATTTTTGTTATTGATCCTATAATTTGAATTTCAGAATTTGAGTTGGTTAATTCATTTATTTTATAAAATCTACCTCTATCTATGTATCTATTGGGGAAAAAATTTAACAAGTCTTGGATAGTTGAAATACCAAATTCTTCTTTTAATATTTTTTGTCTGTTAGGACCAACTCCATTAAGGTAAATAATTGATTTCTGTAATCCATTCATAAATAAACTCTAAAATTCTTATTAGGAATATTTAATAAAACTAAATATAATTATTAATCAATTATTTGATTTGTTAATAAGAAATGATTTTTAAATATTATTTTAATATTTAAACAGCCTTACTTTATAAATATTTTTAAATTATAAATATTCAAAAATAAATGGGTTTAAATACAGCTGAAATTCTTGATAAACTTAATGAGGCACAAAAAGCTGCTGTAACACACAAAAAAGGGCCACTCATTGTAATTGCTGGAGCTGGATCTGGAAAAACAAGAGTTTTAACCCATAGAATTGCGTACCTAATTAAAAATGGTTTAGATCCATTTGAAATTCTTGCATTAACATTCACAAACAAGGCAGCTAGAGAGATGAAAGAAAGAATTATTTCAATTCTTCAATCTAACGATGCAAAAAATTTATGGATGGGAACTTTTCATTCAGTATTTGCCAGATTACTGAGAGCAGAAGCTGATAAACTTGGTTTTCCTTCGAATTTTACAATTTATGATACACAGGATTCTGAGAGACTGATTAGCAGTATTATCAAAGAAATGAGATTGGAAAAAGACATATATAAACCAAAACAAATCAGAAATCGAATATCGTCATTTAAAAATAATCTAATTACGGTTAAGGCATACTATAAAGATAATGATTTAATAGAATCAGATATAATGTCTAGAAGACCTAAAATGGGAGAAATTTATAACGAATATGTTGAAAGGTGTTTTAAGTCCAGCGCAATGGATTTTGATGATTTATTATTGAGAACTAATGAATTATTAAACAGATTTCCTGAAGTTCTAGCAAAATACCAAAATAGATTTAAATACATCTTGGTTGATGAGTATCAAGATACAAATCATTCACAATATTTAATAGTTAAGGCTCTATCTGATAAATTCCAAAATATATGTGTGGTTGGAGATGACGCACAAAGTATTTATGCTTTTCGGGGGGCAAATATTAATAATATTTTAAACTTTCAAAAAGATTATGATGATGTTAAATTATATAGATTAGAACAAAATTACAGGTCAACAAAAAATATTGTAAATGCCGCAAATTCAATAATTGAGCATAATCAAAGTAAAATTCATAAGGTTGTTTGGACAGATAATGATTATGGAGATAAAATAAATATCAAATGTATGCAATCTGATTCTGAGGAAGGTAAGCAAATTGCATCTGAAATAATAGAGCGTAAGCTAACTTTACAGAAAAATAATGTTGATTTTGCAATTTTATATAGAACAAATGCTCAATCAAGAGCAATAGAGGATTCTTTGAGAAAAAAGAATATTCCTTACAAAATTTACGGAGGTATTTCATTTTATCAAAGAAAAGAAATAAAGGATATTTTAGCCTATTTAAGATTGATTGTAAATCCAAATGATGAGGAAAGTTTAAAAAGAATCATAAATTATCCTTCTAGGGGAATAGGTATGACAACAATTGATAAGCTAATAATTGCATCTAAAGAAAATGAATTATCAATTTTCAATATTCTAGAAAATCTATCAACCATTAAATTAAATATTAATNGTANTACTTATGAAAAGCTAACTAATTTTTTAAATTTATTAAAGTCATTTAAAATTGAGAATAGTAATTTAAATGCTTTTGAAATTACAGATTTAGTAATTAAAAAGACTGGTATATTAAATAATTTGAAATCAGATGGAGTTCCAGAAAATATTTCAAAAATTGAGAATATTGAGGAACTTCTNAACGGAATCAAAACTTTTACCNAGGAACAAAATGATTTATTAACTAAATCAAATAAACTATCTGAGTTTNTAGAAGATGTTGCATTAGCAACTGATTTTGACAACGAAAAAAAAAATACATCAAACAGGGTATCATTNATGACTATTCATCTAGCAAAAGGTCTTGAATTTCCAGAAGTATATATTGTTGGTGTTGAAGAAGACTTATTTCCGTCTGCCCTTAGTCTTAATACAAGACNTGAATTAGAAGAGGAAAGAAGGTTNTTTTATGTTGCATTAACAAGAGCAAAAATTAGAGCTAGCATAACATACGCAAAATCGAGGTATAGATGGGGAAAATTAATTGATAGTGATAAAAGTCGGTTTATTGATGAAATAGATTCTAAATATTTAAATGTTAGTTCAACAATTGAAAGTCAAAATATCAATTCATTTATTGACAAATCAATATTTGGTTCATATGATAAAAGTGAATTTAATTCGGTTACAAAACTGAATAAGGATAAGTTAAATAAGCTGAAAAAACTTAATAATTTAAATAATTATAAGAATCTTGATGATAATAAGATTAAACTCAAGATTGGATCAAATGTTTCACATGGAAGGTTTGGAAAAGGGAAAGTAATTATGATTGAAGGGGTTGGAAAAGATAAAAAAGCCTCAATAATGTTTGAATATATAGGTATTAAAACTTTGTTACTGAGATTTGCCAAACTTGACTTAATTGATTAATTTAATTAAAATATATACAGATAACCCCAATCCCAAAACAATTAATTTGATAATTAATTGTCTNAATAAAGGAGGGGTAATAATTTATCCGACAGATACTGTTTATGCTATTGGATGTTTAGTTGATAATTTAATTGGGTTAAATAAAATAATTAAGTTTAAATCAAATAAAAAAAGTGAATTAACTTTGAGTTTTTTATTTAAAAATATTTCTTCTACATCTAAATATTTAAAAAATTTGAATAATACAAAATTTAAAATAATTAAAAAATATCTACCTGGTCCATATGCGTTTATTTTAGAATCAAAAGTAAAACTTCCTAACCCATTTCAGAAAAGAAAAAAATTAGGAGTTAGAATAAGTAATCATCCTGTAACGAAAGCGATTCTTGATAAATTAGACTGTCCTATAGTTACAAGCTCATTACACGATCCTGATAATTTAATTAAGTATACAACTGATCCAGATAAAATATTTGCTTATTGGAGAGACAAAGTTGATCTTATTATTGATTCCGGAAATTCTGGAAATATTCCCTCTACTGTAGTAGATTTAACATATGAAGAACCGATAGTACTAAGGAGGGGTAAGGGGGAGTTTATATAAAAAACACACCTAAGTATAAAAAATAGGTGTGTTATTCAGTCATAAATAAACAAATAATTTATTTTGCAGCATTCATTCCTTGTTCAATTAGGTCGTAAAATTGATCTAGTTTAGGAAGAACTACTATCCGTGTTCTTCTGTTCTTTGCTCTGTTGGATGCACTATCATTGTCTAATAGAGGTATATATGAGCTTCTTCCAGCTGCAGTCATTCTCTCAGGAGCAACAGAAAAATCGTTTTGTAAAATTCTTACAACTGCAGTAGCTCTTTTGACACTCAAATCCCAATTATCAAGTATAGCATCAGTTTTGATTGGTACGTTATCGGTGTGACCTTCTACCATAAATTCTAAATCAGGACGATTATTTACAACTTCTGCAACTTTTCCAAGCACATCCTTAGCTCTTTTAGTTATCATATAACTTCCCGAACTGAACAACAATTTATCTGAAATTGAAACATATACAACGCCCTTTTCAACATTAACCTCAATATCATCATCACTTAAATTACCTAAAACCCCTTTTAAGCTTGTTACAAGTGCAAGCGTTACAGAGTCTTTTCGTGTAACTGCATCTTGCATCCTTTGAATTCTAACGTCTTTTTCTTTCATACTCTCTANGGATTTTTCAAGATTTTCGGCACCCTTCTGAGATAAAGTTGTCAAATTACCAAGATTATTTATTAGATCTTGATTATTAGCTTTTAAAAATTTTACCTGTTCTTTTAATTCAGTCAGNCTTTTTAAAGCTGCTTCTTTATCATCTTTACAAGTATTTAATTGTATGGAAGTAGAATTTAAATTATTTCTTGTGTTTTCTTGTAGTGTCTCAAGTTCTTGATATTTTTTTTGAGAAACACATGAAAAAAATACAAATGAGATTGTAGTAATAAATATTGTCTTTTTCATTTTAGTATTAATTATATTTATAAAGTTAACTTAAAAATTGATTTATTATTGTAAGAGTTTTGTAAAAAATTTGTTCCTATTAACAAAATATTCCCAAACAATTGACTTTACTTTCCAGTATTTACCATTGGGTTTAATGACAACTCTTTTTTTATAGTGTTTTTTAAAATTTTTTAGAAAATAAATATGAGCTTTAAAAATAGCAAAAAAGATTTTAATTTTTCCAAGAAATAAAAATCTATACGCCGCTATTATATCAAGAACTATTCTAACAAGTAATATTTTAATAATATCTTTTTGAGGTAAATTTTTTAATAATACTATTAATGAATTTCTGAAATTTAAATACCATTTAAAAGTAGATACTTTTATAGATGCTGCCCCAACATGAAAAACTTTTGACTCAGATATAAAATATGTTTTATAGCCCTTATTAAAAGCTCTCCAACATAAATCAATCTCTTCAAAGTGAGCAAATAAATCATCATCAAATCCATTTAAATCATTCCATACTTCAGATCTAATAAACATACATGCTCCACTAGCCCAAAATAATTCAACACTCTTATTATATTGGTTATTATCTCTTTCAATTGTTGAAAAAATTCGCCCCCTGCAAAATGTATACCCATAAGAATCAATGTAACCACCAGCTGCTCCTGAATATTCAAAATATTTCTTATTATTGAAGTCTAATAATTTTGGCTGAGCAATTTTCACATTTATATCTGATTTAAATCTATTTAATACTGGTTGAATCCAATTCTCTGTTACTTCAACATCAGTATTAATTAAACAATATAAATCGGCTTTTATGTTTTTTAATCCCAAATTATATCCTGTNGAAAATCCATAATTTTTGTTCAATAATATGCAATTAATATTTTTAAAATTATTTTGAACGTATTGAATGGAACCGTCAGTTGATCCATTATCAATAATATAGATTTTTGATTTTGAGGAGCGATTAACTAGNGTTGGTAGAAATTTTTTCAGGAGTATTTCTCCATTCCAATTAAGTAATACAATTGCTAAGTTCATNAAATTTATTTTTTATGAGATGGTAAATCTTTGATAAAAGAATATTCATTCAAGTTATAATTAATTGAGAAAAAAAAATGTGATAGTCCATTTGAAACCATTAAATATTTACTTTTAAGTTTTAAGTTATATTTAGAAATTTGATCAAAAACGTCCTGATCTATATTAATATTATATCCTTTGCACTCAACTAAAATTATAACCTCTGCCGTTTGAGAATAAACAACAATATCATATCTTTTGGTTAGTCCATTAACAAGAATTTTTTTTTCAATATTGATTAATGAAATAGGATATTGTTTATTGTACACAAGAAAATGAATACAATGTTGTCTGACCCATTCTTCTTTTGTTAACAAAAACCATTTTTTTCTAATTATATCAAAAATAAAGNTCGTATTTTCTTTATTTTTAACACGCATTTTAAACTCAGAAAAGTTTAAGTTTTTCATTTAACAAATTTGCAAATTTATTATTTAGATGCAAGGGCAAGAAGAAATAATTAATGATTTAAAGAATAACAAATTTTATCCATTTTATTTACTTCATGGAACTGAATCATATTTTATTGATAGAATATCTGATTATTTTAAAAATAATATAATTAATGATGAAGCAAAAAATTTTGATCTGACAATTGCTTATGGTAAAGAAACATCTATTTCAAAAATAATAGAATCTGCGAAACGATATCCTCTAATATCAAAATATCAATTAATTATAATTAAAGAAGCTCATGGTTTAAAAAAAGAATACGACCCCCTAATTAAATATCTAGACAATCCTCAAAAGAGTTCAATTATTGTTTTTTGTTATAAAAATAAAGATTTTGATAAAAGAAGTAAGCTTTATAAATCAGCCTTAAAAAATGGAATGGTTTTTCAATCAAATAAACTTAAAGAAAATCAAACAGTTCAATGGATATTGAATCAAATCAATACTTTTGAATTAAGTGCTAATATAAAATCGGTTCACTTAATTCATGAATTCTTAGGTAATAATTTAGATAGAATTTATCAGGAACTAAATAAATTAAAGATTATTTTAAAAGATAAAACAATTAATGAAGATATAGTTGAAAAATATATTGGTATAAATAAAGATTATAATAATTTTGAGCTAATTAATGCAATTGGAAAAAGAGATAAAAATAAATGTCTAAAAATTATTAATTACATATCCAATAATTCCAAAACATTTCCNTTAGTTTTAACAATATCTATGGTTTTTCAATTTTTTAAGCGTCTATTGATGTTTCATGGTATTTCTAATTCACAAAATATTTCTCAAACTCTTGGTATAAATCCTTTTTTTTTAAAAGACTATAAAAACGCTTCATTGAATTACAACATGAAGTCATGTAGTAAAGCAATAGAAATAGTTTATTATGCTGATTTGAAATCTAAGGGGATTCATTCAAATGAAAACATTTCAAAACATATNTTGGTTGATTTGATAAATGAAATATTTGAGCTTTAATTTAAATCAGGGTATTTTTTTGGATTGAACTCGTTCATTAATTCGTATGCAATCTCAAAGACATCATTTATATTAGGTTTTGAAAAATAATCTCCATCAGTTCCATATGGGGGGCGATGTTCCCTAGCCGATAATAGTTTTGGTTCTGAATCTAATAAATTGAAAACTTTTTGATAATCTAAAAGTTGCTGAAGTATATAAGCTGATGCNCCACCCGGCATATCTTCGTCTACAATTAAAAGTTTATTGGTTTTTTCAATACTTTCTTTAATACGCTGTGATTTGTCAAAAGGTATAAGTGACTGAACATCAATTATTTCTACATCTATCTTCTTTTTTAACAGCAATTCTGAAGCTTTAAGAACGATTTCTACTGTTGCACCATAAGTAATAATTGTCAAATCATTTCCGGTTTTAAGAATTTCAATTTCTCCAATAGGTGATGTGTATTTACCTAAATTTGAAGGTAACTTTTCTTTTAATCTATATGCATTTAAAGTTTCAATTAAAATTGCTGGTTGATTAATTTTTAACAATGAGTTATACATACCAGCAGCAATAGTCATGTTTCTTGGTGTTAAAATATAGATTCCTCTCAACAAATGTATCATTGATGCCATTGGTGAGCCTGAATGCCAAATGCCCTCTAGCCTATGACCTCTCGTCCTAACTATTAAAGGTGCAAATTGCTGAGCGTTAGACCTATAGTGAAGTGAGGCTAAATCATCACTTAAAATTTGAATACAATAAAGAATATAATCCAGATATTGAATTTCAGCAATTGGTCTTAAGCCTCTCAATGCCATTCCAATACCTTGACCTATAATTGTTGCTTCTCTTATTCCAGTGTCAGTAACTCTAGTTTCATTATGTTTAGCTTGAAGACCTTCGAGTCCTTGATTTACACCTCCAATTTTTCCGCAATCCTCACCAAATATTATAAGATTATCTATTTGTGTTAATAATTTATCAAAGTTATCTCTTAAAATAATTCTTCCGTCTACAAATTTGGGATCATTTGAATATTTGGGTGGTATAATTTCAAAATCAATAATTTTAGAATATAAATTTGATGAAAATTTGGGTTGTAGATTCTTTAAGAGATCATTTAAATATTTTTTTTAAATTTATAATTGATTCGTCAATATTAGGATTAATATCAGCTAATAATGATCTTCCAACACTCACTATTTCTTTATAACCAATAGATTCAAATTTATTTATTATTTCCTTTGCTTCAGAAACAAATGTTAAACCAGGATTTGATTTTAAAATATCACTCAGTTTTCCATTGAACTTTTGTAACTCGGCTTTTATTGGATTTTGATAGTTATTCCATGATTCAATCTTAGATTTTTTTGCAATTTTAATTGCCTCTTTATCAATTTCATTGAGTGTCTTATTATCAGATATATTGTTTGTCAATATCCATTGTTTAAATTTTAAAATACAATCATATTCTTTTTCCCATTTAAGTCTTGATGAAGATTTATATCTTTCATGTGAACCTGAAGATGAATGTCCTAAAGGTTGGGTTAATTCCTTAACATGAATAATTACAGGAATATGATTTATCCTAGCTAGCTTTTCGGCTTTGGAGTAGGTTTTAACTAATGAAGGGTAATCCCACCCATTTACAGATAATATTTCAAAACCTTTCTTATCTGTTGTTCTTTCAAAACCAGATAAAACCTCAGAAATACTTGATTTAGTGGTTTGTAATTCGTTTGAAACAGATATGCCATATTCATCATCCCAAACACTCGTTATCATTGGTATTTGAAGAACACCAGCTGCATTTATTGCCTCATAAAACATCCCTTCACTTGTACTTGCATTTCCTATTGTACCCCACGCAATTTCATTACCATCATTTGTGAAGTAATTGGATTTTTTTATATTAAGTTTTCTATAAATTTTTGATGCATAAGCCAAGCCTACAAGCCTTGGCATTTGTGAACCTGTGGGAGAGACATCAGAACTATGATTCTTTTGTTTCATAAGATTCAACCATTCCCCTTTTTCATTTATGTTTCTAGTTAAAAAATGTGCGCCCATTTGCCTTCCTCCAGACATGGGCTCATATTTAAGATCCGTATGCGCATACAAAGCAGCAAAAAAATTATCTGGAGATAACAGACCCTGAGCCATTAATAATGTTTGATCTCTGTAATAACCCGATCTGAAATCACCATTTTTAAAAAAACGATTAAGCACAATTTGGGGTAGTTCTTTACCATCACCAAAGATTCCAAATTTACCTTTACCTAAAAAAACCTCACGACGACCAATTATACTGCATTCCCTGCTTAAAACTACTGTTTTATAGTCCTGAATAATTTCTTTTTTATACTCATCAAAGCTAATATTCCTTTCAGTAAATGATGATGATTTAGTCATAAAAATAGATCGTAAATTTACAAAAATAATGATCGAATCAAAACCATGTTCTGCTGAACAAATTAAAGATTTGTTTAGAATTTAAGGATAAAGTAAATCTAATTCTTGATAAATAGTCAGTTTGATTTATTTCGTTTTGATAACTTGAGGCTAAAGGAAAAAATATTTCAAAGTAATCTGGAAGAATATTTAATTTTAGACCATAATCATAAAAAGTTTTAGATGACTCATCAATGTTTTTTATCAATCCTAAATCTGAATACACCTCAANCCACTTCCATAGGCCCATACTGAAATTGGCTGCAATAATAGATTTATTTGAACTACTTTCAGGAATAATTGATTTAAAACCACCTTCATTCATAATATATTGTTGACTATAAAAACCTTCAGTTTCTGATCTGCCTAAGTAATAATACTCAAATAAATAATCGTTCGGTCTATTTAAATTAAAAAAAAAGTAGCTATTTAGATTTCTATAATTATTAATAAATGTTCCAAAAAATAATCTGCTAGAGAACAATCTTCCTGAAGAAAATAGTTTTCTATATTGAATCTCAAAACTAGCCTTGTTAAATTTTTTTGAAATTTCAAGACTATTATTAATTGTTAAATAATCTATTAGATTTTTATTCGAAAAAACNTACTCCAATCGACCAATTGAATAATTAGGAATAATTGTATTATTAGCTCTAGATTCCCTGTGGATATTATAAAATGAAAAAGAAAGATTGTGTCTTAAATTACTAATTAATTCATCGGGTCTAAAAAATAAATTTATTGATGGAACTATAATTTTATATAAAGAATTTGGAGCATAATGGAAACTACTTCCGAACAAATTAAATTGAGTTAAATAATTGGTTTTGGAAAATTTATATTTCCTGTAGATAAAATTAAAGGATCCAATAAGTGATTTTTCATAACTAGAGTAGGTAGGTTCAATGAAGTAATTAAAAGGTCTTCTTTGTAAAGTTTTGTTGTGCAATCTTAATCCAAATGATGGACCNTCNTATAAATTATATGAAATTATNGGATTTNCTAATAANTGNGTTTTATTTGGNTTTTCAAAGTCCTTNATTAATTTAACACTTAAAGGTTTAGCAAAAANTTTAGATTTCAANTAATAGTTATTATTTATTTTATTNGATTCAGGTAAAGCCTTATTCGCNTTNATAATTACATAATCAANATCGTTTACNAANTTGAAATCTGTCCTAACAATTGANTCTTGTTNNTTNACCCACTTTGAATCNATAATANNATCATTTTTGACTAAACTAATTTCATAAGGAATTTTATTTTTTNANTTTTGAGAACTAGCGACTGTNATGAATTTNNCNTCAACATNAACTTTNTCNATNTTTAAATCTATNGGANNANGTTGTTCAACTAATTNTAATAANCTTATAATATTATTATTATTATTATTATTATTNTTTGATTGATTTTTNATNAANNNTTTNAGTTCATCTAANGAAGAAACTTTACTCANATTANTCAACAAATAANCNAAATCATCNTTTTGTAANTAATATTCAANATATAAGAATAATTGTCCAAGAAAATATGGGNTNGANATTTTTTCATTGAATTTAATTAACTTGTCTTTANTNGTNATTGNTGANTGATNNNGATTATTTCTTATCATTAANTCNCTATANACCATAAAGATTTCATTNAACTCTTTTTNAGANAANGTATAATTNTTAAAAAAAATATTNTCAGAAAATCTNCCNATAATNTTTTTNTCTGGATAAAANCTGCTTATATATTTCATTATAAAAAATATTGTNAATCCATCGCTAATCCAGTATTGAGTTCTGNNGTTAATNTCTAATTGTTTNNTNATAAGNTCAGCAGTAAANGTTTTTAAAAANTTAATTTCATTTATAAANCTTTTATCAAATGGACTTAANATTTCNGGTATNATATTTAAACCATATAATGGTTCNAGATCATAATCATGTCNNGTNATTAAGNGNGTNGACTNTTCTTNTTTNAANAAATTAAAATCATTAATCAGAAATTTATAAATNCTATTTATTTTNCNAAAAGTATTTTNATCGTATANATCAAAAATATCNGAATAAATATTTNTATCNTCACTAANNNTANATTCNTTTAAATTATTATTNANGGAAAATATAAANTGTGGGGAGCCTTCNNCAATNGCCTTNNAATTNGAAATTTTAATNGAGTNTCTTTGTNCNGTATTTAAATGATTTAAGGAACTANATAAAAAAAAAGACTNNGGATATGTCCANTTAATCATATAATTTGATTTGTTAATNCTATTNTCATTTAAATTCAAATTACTTTGATAAAACCATTTATTATTTTCATACCTACTTACNGAAATTATATAATCTTTAATGTTTACATATTTATTTTTTTTTATTCCATAANNACCTGAGAAACTTATATCAGGTAGATATATTGAATAATTTAGTTTCAAAGTAAACTTTTCACCTGGTCTAATTGGTTTATTTANAACTAGCATTATGATATCATTTTGATTTTCTAGTCTTTTCCAACTTAAAGATGANTTATTNGAATCAATCAGATTAATTATTGTATTTCCCTTTTTTTTATTAGATGAATAATAAAAACTTCTATTAAATTTTTCAGCAAACTTCAATGCAAGTTGAGAGTCTAAACCACTGTATGAATTTGACCAATCATTAAGATATAACGTATCCAATGACTTTGATGAATTATTTTTTACAGCAATATTTTGATCAATTGTAATAATTTTTTTATCTATTAATAGCTCAGATGATATTTCATATGATAGATTAAGTTGACCATAATTAAAATTTGAAAATACTATTAATGATAAAAAAAATAAATATTTTTTCAACTTGACAATTCTTTTAGTATNTATGAACCTGTNTAACTTTTCTTTATTTTAGAAACTTCTTCAGGTGTTCCCCTNGCAATTATTTTTCCACCATTAACTCCACCTTCAGGACCAATATCAATTATATAATCTACTTGTTTAATAACATCTAGATTGTGTTCAATAATAATAATTGTGTTTCCTTTTTCNACTAACTCATTTAAAACTTCAAGTAAAACTCTNATATCTTCAAAATGCAAACCAGTTGTTGGTTCATCAAGAATGTATAATGTGTTTCCAGTATCCTTTTTTGAAAGCTCAGTTGATAGTTTAATCCTTTGAGCTTCTCCTCCTGAAAGAGTAGTGGAGGGCTGACCTAATTTTATATAACCCAACCCAACATCTTTAATTGTTTTTAATTTATTATATATTTTAGGGATTGATTCAAAAAAGATAACTGCTTGGTTAATAGTCATATTTAAAATATCAGATATAGATTTTCCTTTATAATGGATTTGCAGAGTTTCTTTATTAAACCTATTTCCATTACAAGTGTCACATTCTATGTAAACATCCGGTAAAAAATTCATTTCAATTTTTTTCATTCCACCTCCAANACAGTCTTCACATCTTCCTCCAGAAACATTAAAGCTATATCTGCCTGGTTTATAACCTCTAATCTGAGATTCTTGTGTTTTAGAAAATAAAGCTCTAATCTCACTAAAAACTCCACAATAAGTAGCTGGATTACTTCTTGGTGTTCTACCTATTGGTGTTTGATTTACATCTACAACTTTATCNAAATATTCAAGTCCATAAATGTTTTTGAATTCTAAAATATTTTTTACTCCATTGTAATAATGATTATTTAATATCGGGTATAAGGTTTCATTTATAAGAGTTGATTTTCCACTTCCTGAAACACCAGTTATACCNATCATTAGACCTAGAGGGAATTTTACTGATATATTTTTCAGATTATTCCCAGTGCATCCATTTATTTCAAGAAATTTTCCATTCCCAATTCTTCGATTTTTTGGAACATTAATTTTTTTTAAGCCATTTATATATTTTGCAGTTAAAGTTTGGTTATTTTTTAAATTTATTGGAGTCCCAGTTGATATAATATTACCTCCATTAATTCCAGCACTAGGCCCTAGATCAACTATATAGTCAGATCTTAGTATCATTTCTTTATCATGTTCAACCACTATAACTGAATTCCCAATATCTCTTAATTTTTGTAACGATGTGATAAGTTTATCATTGTCTCTTTGATGAAGTCCTATACTAGGTTCATCAAGTATATATAAAACACCTACTAATTGTGAACCAATTTGAGTAGCCAATCTTATTCTTTGTGCTTCTCCACCTGATAAAGATTTAGATGATCTACTAAGAGATAAATAATTAAGTCCAACGGATATAAGAAAACCTAACCTAGTTAATATTTCCTTTATCAATTCTTTTGAAATTAGCTTATGAGTAGTTGATAGATTATCATATAATTTCTTAAACCAATCATGCAATTCATCTAAATCCATAGATGAAACTTGTAAAATATTCTTATCTAAAATTTTAAAACTTTGCGCTTCCTTATTTAANCTNGAACCATTACAGTTTGGACAAGTTTGAGAATCCATATAGTTTTTTGCCCAACGTCTGATTTTNGAAGAATCATTATTATCATATTGGTTTAATATAAAATTTTCNATTCCCTCATAGTCAATTTTATACTCTCTATTTATACCTAAGGATTTNGAATTCACTGAAAATTTTTCAACACCACCTTTTAATATAATCTCTATAGCAGAATTTGAGATATTTTTAATAGGATCATTAAGACTAAAGTTGTAACGTTTGGCAATTAATTCAATCTGTTTAAAAACCCAACTATTTTTTTTTTCACCAAGAGGTATTATTCCTCCATTATTTATAGAAATTGAATCATCAGGTATTATTTTATTTCGGTTAATAAAATACTGAAATCCTATTCCTTTACATGATAGACACATCCCTTTGGGGGAATTAAATGAAAAACTATTTGGTTCAGGTTTTTCATATGATATTCCTGAAGATTGGCACATTAAATCACTACTGTAGTATTTAGCTTCATTATTAGAAAAATTAATTACCATCAAANTATTATTTCCATTATGAAGAGCTGTTTCAATAGANCCCAATAANCTTTTACTAATTTTTGAACTATTATCAACATCTAAAACGTCAATTAGAACCTCTATATCGTGAATTACATACCTATCTAACTTCATTCCTTTGGTTATATCTTTAATCTCTTCATCAACTCTGACTTTGAGAAATCCTTTTTTAGCTAGATTAACAAATAGCTCTCGATAATGTCCTTTTCTTGATTTTATAATTGGGGAAAAAATACCTATTTTTTGACCATTAAAATCTTGACTAATTAATTTTAGTATTTGATCTTTGTCATAACTTATCATTGGTAAATTAGTTNCGTTGCTGTATGCAATACCAATCCTTGCATATAAAAGTCTTATATAATCATATAGTTCAGTTATTGTTCCAACTGTCGATCTTGGGCTTTTAGATGTGGTTTTTTGTTCAATTGCTATTACAGGGGAAAGNCCATCAATTTTATCNACATCAGGTCTTTCAAGATTTCCAATAAATTGTCTAACGTAAGCNGAAAAAGTTTCCATATAACGTCTTTGACCCTCAGCATAGATTGTGTCAAAAGCGAGAGATGATTTTCCACTTCCTGAAAGGCCCGTGATTACAACTAATTTTTTTCTGGGNATTTTTATATCAATATTNTTAAGATTGTGAACACGAGCCCCTTTTATATCAATATAATTTTCCAAAATTAATGATTAAATTAATTTGCAAATATAAGTTATCTAAACATCAAAAATTATCAATAAATACTAATTATTGTCTAAGATATGAATAGGAATCGTCACCCCTTGGATCTGCNCCAGAAGAAATTACACCTGANTCATCAATCATTATTGCATCAACTCTACCAATAAAATCTGATTTATCATTATTTATTAAATATCCTTTTGACCTGAGATTAATAAATAAACTTTTACTGAATTTNTTTGGTTCAAAAATGATTTCATCTGGCATCCATTGATGATGAAATCTTGGTGAATTCACAGCATCTTGAATATCCATATTATATTCATATACATTTAATATTGTTTGAAAAACAGATGTTATAATTTTTGATCCACCTGGAGAACCAACAATCATATATAATTTTTTGTTTTTTTCAACTATTGTAGGAGTCATTGAACTAAGCATTCTTTTTTCAGGTAAAATTGAATTNGCATCGCTACCNAGAAGACCAAACATATTTGGAACTCCAGGTTTACTACTAAAATCATCCATTTCATTATTCAAAAAATAACCTCCATCTTCAACATAAACCTTTGAACCATAGCTTCCATTTAATGTAGTGGTAACAGAAACCGCATTACCAAATTTATCAATTATCGAGTAATGTGTTGTTTCATCACTTTCATANAAGGATAAATTCCCAGGTTTTATTTCAGATGATAATGATGCTTTATTCCAATCAAAATTTATCATTCTATTTCTTAAATAAANCGAATCTAAAATNANGTTTGCNGGTACATCGATAAAGTCTGGATCACCNANATATTCTGATCTGTCTGCATAAGATCTTCTTTCGGCTTCAACTATTAATTGAATTGACTCTAATGAATTGTGATCGTATTGACCAATTTCATATGGTTCTATCATTCCAAAAAGCTGCCCCAAACATATTCCTCCGCTAGAGGGAGGAGACATTGAGGTTATATTTAATTCTTTGTATTTGAATTGAATTGGTTTTCTCCAAACTGGGGAATACTTTAATAAATCTTGCTTTGAAATTATTCCACCTTTTTGCTTCACTGTATTAACTAATCTTTCGGCATTTAGGCCTTCATAAAATCCNGCTTTTCCATTTTTTTGAATTAANTCAAGNGTTTTNGCGNATATTGGATTAACAATTACATCTCCCTCTTGATAATCTTTTCCATAAAAAGTATTTTTTCCATTGACATCAATGAATTCATCTCTTTTAGATTGAAAACTTTGTTTTTGTTTTTTAGTTACTANAAATCCTTTTTTTGCTAAATCTATAGATGGNTCAACTAATTCTTCCCANGAAAGAGATCCAAATCTTTTATGAACTTCATAAAGTCCAGCTACTGTTCCTGGNACTCCAATNGCTAATCCACCTATCAAGCTCTTATCGGGNATTACATTTCCAATTGAATCCAGATACATATCTCTAGTGGATAATAATGGAGCCTTTTCTCTGTAGTCTAAGGAACCATATTTGCCATCAGCTGTTCTATAAACTAGGAAACCACCTCCCGCAATATTGCCTGCATTTGGATAACAAACTGATAGTGCTAAACCGGTAGCTATCATTGCATCGAATGCATTTCCACCTTTAGCCATTATCTCTACTCCAATATCCGAAGCTTCTGATCTGGCGGAAACAACAGCTGCCTTAACAGGTTTTTCAATAATTGGGTTACATGCAAAAATTGAAAAAATAGAAAATAAAAANACCTTGAAATAGATATTCATAGTTCCTTTTCATTAAAATAAATATTCACGTTATTTATCATATCCTCAAAAAAGATAAAGAATTGTGTTTCCATTTCTGGTGCAAATGAAATAAATTTTTCAATACTTGTCACCAAATTTGAATCAAATTGTGTTTTATTATCCATTTTTTTTAATATGTATATCAACCCNTTAATTGAGGAATACTTGGTAAACCAATTTTGATTAATAAAAAACCTGATTTTATTTGAGATNTCATNAGGGAATTTATTTAAATTTTTGNTTAAACTTTTACAAAAATCATATTCAAAATTTACCAATGAAATCTGACTATATTTTTTCCAATTTTTTGCTAGAAAATGATCATAAAAAATATCAATCAGAACTCTACTGTAGTGCCTGTGTGAGTTAAAGAATAATTTTGAATGTTCTCGAAAAATATAATGAGAATCNGTATATGAATCAATGAATCTATGTAATAAAATACCTTTTTGCCAATTGATATTTAATTTTTTATAATAGTTTCCCTTTACNTAATCAGCTATAAAATTCCCAATAGCTAAATCTATGTTTTCTCCAGAAAGATATACATGAGCTAAATAATTCATTTGATAAATTTAACGTATTTCTTTAATCTCTTAGTATCTTTAGCAAATGGCAATTATTAAATCTATCTCAGGAATTAGAGGTACAATAGGAGGAAAGGTAAACGAAAACTTAACNCCTGTTGATACAGTAAAATATGCAGCTTCATATGGAACTTATTTAATAAATAAATTCCCAAATAAAATTATTAGTATAGTAATTGGAAGAGACGCAAGATCCTCTGGGCCAATGATACAGAATCTAGTTCAAAATACACTCATAGGTCTTGGAATTAACTGTATTGATCTGGGTCTTTCAACTACTCCTACTGTTGAGATTGCTGTAATAAATGAAAAGACGAATGGCGGGATAATTGTTACTGCTAGTCACAATCCAAATAACTGGAATGCTTTAAAACTATTGAATGAAAAAGGGGAGTTTTTAGATGATAATGCAGGTAAGGAAATCATTAGTATAGCACAAAAAAACGATTTTAACTTCTGCAGAGTAAAAAATATTGGCTCAATTATTGAAAATGATTTCTACATGGATATTCATATCGATAAGGTTCTAAATTTAAGCTTTGTGAATGTGAAATTAATAAAAGATACTAAATTTTTAGTAGTTGTAGATGCAGTCAATTCATCAGGGGGAATAATTATTCCGAAAATACTAGGTAAACTTGGAGTAGAATGTGTGAAATTATTTTGTGATCCAAATAAAGATTTTCCTCATGATCCTGAGCCATTGGAGGAAAACTTATCTGAATTATCTAAAACTGTCATTAGTAAAAAGGCTGATTTTGGTATATCAGTTGATCCAGATGTTGATAGACTAGCATTTATTGATGAAAATGGGAAAATGTTTGGCGAAGAATATAGCTTGGTTGCTTGTGCAGACCATATTTTATCTAAATCTCCTGGAAACACCGTCTCTAATCTCTCGTCTACCATGGCACTTGGTGTTTTAACAGAGAGATATGGTGGAAAACATTATTCAAGCTCAGTTGGTGAAGTAAATGTTACCGAACTAATGAAGAAAAAAAATGCAATAATTGGAGGAGAAGGAAANGGGGGTATAATTTTACCNGAATTACATTACGGAAGAGATGCAATTGTTGGAATAGCAATTTTTTTNTCATTATTAGCTGAGCGAAAAATTAGTGTTTCAAAACTTAAAAAATCATATCCTAACTTTTACATGAGTAAAAATAAAATAACATTAAATAAAAATATTGATGTTGACGGTATTTTGAACAACATTCATAATTTCTATACTCAGCACAATCCAATTACTACAGATGGATTAAAGATTAGTTTTCAAAATTCATGGGTGCATCTCAGAAAATCAAATACTGAACCAGTNATAAGAATATACTCTGAGGCTGAAACAAAAAAAAATGCTGATGCTTTAGCAAACAAATTAATTGAAAAAATCAAGGAAATAATTAATTGAGATGCTTATATCTATTATGTGACCATAAATATTGACTAGGGTCACGATTTATAGATTCCTCNAANANATTAAAAAATATATCCGTTATNTCGTGCTTCTTGATGTTTCCTTGGGAAAATCNGAAATNAATTTAAAATCTACCTCATAAAAACCNCTATNAACTCTTNTAATNTCTGCATAGACAACTGGAATGTTGTGTTCAATTGCTAGTCTTTCTGCACCNGTAAATACTGGAACTTTATTACCCATNAAAGAGCGCCAATATGTCTTTTTTTTTGGGTANGGGGATTGATCAGCNGCAAAACCATAAACTGCCCTATGATTACTATCCTGATGTTTGCGAATAGTATCAATTGTATGATATCTTGAAATTAGGTATGCATTGTGTTTTACTCTNATTTTTTTTACTAATTTATCAAAATATTGATTAGATAAAGGTGTGTAAATTCCATAAGTTGATGCACCAAAATCATTCGCTANGAATAGCATCCACTCATAACTAGCATAGTGTCCGCAAATAATTATTACGCTTTTNTTATTCTTTGTAAATTGAGTAAGTAATTCCATATTATTAACTCTAAATCTTTTATTTATACTACTAAGAGATATAGACATTGATTTAATCATTTCAAGNAANATATCACACATNTGAGTATAAAACTTTCTTTCAATTTTATTTCTTTCATTAATATTNAAGTTNGGAAAAGATAGNNTAAGATTTTTCTTTATCATTTTTCTTCTATANCCNATAATATAAAACAAANTAAAACTTNTNATATTTGATAAGATGTATAATATNGAAAAGGGAAGTANTGAAATTAATAAGAGAAAAGGATATAAAANTAAAAAAGCAATTCGCTTCATGTGTATTATTTTCACAAATTTAATAGTTTTGATTATCATATATATGTAATGTCTATTTCTTTAGCAGTTCTAATTTTAATTTTATTAAATATTTACATAAGCTTCAAAGGCTTTAAGGATATAATATATTTTGAAAAATTCCATTTTAATATAAAATCAATTAAAAATGGAGAATACTATCGTTTTATAAGTTCAGGGTTTTTGCATGTTGATAATCAACATTTATTATTTAATATGCTAACTTTTTATTTTTTTGGAGATTTTGTATTAAATGCTTTGGGAATATTTTGGTTTTATATTCTTTATATATTTTGTTTACTATCTGGTAATATATTTTGTTATTTGATTAATTATCAGAAAAATAATTATTCTGCTGTTGGAGCAAGTGGTGCTGTAACAGGCATTTTATTTAGTGCTATTTTATTTTATCCTGATCTTCAATTAGCACTTTTATTTTTTCCTATACCAATGCCCGGATATTTCTTTGCAATTNTCTATTTAGCATATACATTTTATGGTATTAAAAANCAGAATGATGGTATTGGACANNCTGCACATNTAGGGGGNGCANTAGGAGGAATTNTTNTATCANTGTTTTANAANCCAAATATTGTNATATCATCNTTTAAAACANTNNNATTNATGATTGTNGTTATATTTATTGGTATNATATACTTTAAAAAAAAATAAAAACTATNTAATANNTACCAACTCTGAAATTTTAGATGCNAANTGAGANCCTCTTANATTTTTAGCTAANATTTTACCATCTTGNTCTAGAATAAAACTTGCGGGNATAGCCGTAATATTATAAAGTTTTGCAATNGGATCTTGCCAAAATTTNAGATTAGAAACGTGTTNCCAAGTTAANTAATCATCAGCAATNGCTNGGNTCCANTGATNTTTATTNTTATCTAANGAAACCCCAATTATATTNAAACCNTCATCTTTATGTNGNTTNTAGATTTTAACTAAATTTGGATTTTCTCTTCTACATGGAGCACACCATGAAGCCCAAAACTCAAGAAGTGTNACTTTTCCTAATTCTTTTTTTAAATTAATTATCACACCATCAGGAGATGGAGCATTAAAATCTGGAACTTTATAGCCTATATCTAAAGGTTGGTTGGGGGATTCAAATAGATCATTTAATTTATTTCCTATTTCACTGAATCTGATTCGCTCACTAAAATTTTGAAATTCTTCTTTTGCATCAGGAATTGTTAGAACTTTAGCAGATATGAATCTATCCAAAAGAATCGCACTTAGATAAGAATCATAATTAGTTTTTAAAGATTCTTGCTCGTAGGAATATATTTGATCTTGAACATTTTTATAATCTTGTTGTAAGTCGTTGATTAAATTATTGTTTCCATTTTGAGCAGCAATTTGAATATCATAACGAATTGATTCTATAGCATCTACAAAATCTTTTGTTTCAATTTTATAATCGTTAAAGTGGTCGTTAGATGTTGTTCCTGAAATTTTTGATAAACCAAAGGTATCTTTATTAATTTTGATTTTTATATTTCCTTCCTCAACAATAAAAGGAATATTAAAATTAAAACCTTCTATCTGAATAAAACTAATATTAGGATATTTTGATTTTCCATCCATCTCAAATTTATAGGATTTAACTATTGAAGAATCGATTTTTATTGGTTGATTATTTTGATCTGCTATTACCCTATAAACTTTTGTATCGTCATCTACACCAATAGTTCCATAAATTTTAAACACTCCAGGTTCTGAGGAACACGAGAGTGCAATTACAATTAAAAAAAAGGAGATTAAATATTCGTAGGATTTTTTCATATTATAAAATTAAACAATTGATTTGTCATCTAAGACCTATATAAAGATATTTTTATTGAACTATATTTGTACTGAATCTAATAATATGGCTGGNAATACATTTGGATCTTTATTTAAACTCACAACTTTTGGTGAATCTCATGGAAAAGCGATAGGAGGCATAATTGATGGTTGTCCCTCAGGACTTACAATAGATATTGAAAAAGTTCAAAATGATCTAGATAGGCGTAAACCTGGTCAATCAAAAATTGTAACTCAGCGAAAAGAACCTGACCAAGTAGAGATTTTATCTGGTGTTTTCAATGGGATAACCACTGGTACTCCTTTAGCTTTTATAATTTTTAATAAAGATCAAAAGCCCAAAGATTACTCTCACATAAAAGACAATTACAGACCTTCTCATGCTGATTTTGTGTATGATAAAAAATATGGTCACAGAGATTACAGAGGGGGCGGAAGAAGTTCTGCCAGAGAGACAGCATCCAGAGTAGTTGCGGGATCTATTGCAAAACAGTTTTTAAGTGAAATAAAAATCAACGCATATGTCCAATCAGTTGGTAAAATCAAACTTAACAAACCATATCAAGAACTAGATTTTGAAAAAATTGAATCTAATATTGTAAGATGTCCAGATATGAAAATTGCAAAAGAAATGGAATCTTACATTAAAGATATAAGAAAACAAGGTGATACAGTTGGTGGGATTATTCGTTGTGTAATTCAAAAAGTTCCTATTGGATTGGGAGAACCTGTTTTTGAAAAACTTCATGCACAGTTGGGAAAAGCAATGTTATCTATTAATGCAGTTAAAGGTTTTCAATACGGGAGTGGATTTTCAGGAACAAAACTAATGGGAAGTGAGCACAATGATATATATAATAGCGATGGAACTACCAAATCAAACCTTTCTGGTGGAATACAGGGGGGGATTTCTAATGGAATGGATATATATTGTGATGTTGCATTTAAACCAGTCGCAACCATAATGAAAATTCAAGAGACAATTAATAAAGATGGTAATAAGGTAAAAATGCAAGGTAAAGGTCGGCACGATCCCTGTGTTCTGCCCAGAGCAGTTCCTATAGTTGAAGCTATGGCTGCATTAACAATTGCAGATTTTGTTTTGTTAAACAGAACAATTAACCTTTAATTTAGTAAATACAACATGAAAAGATTGGCTTTACATTGGAAAATTATTATAGGAATGGTATTAGGAGTTTTATTTGGGGTAATTTTCTCCCAAATAACATGGGGTAGTATTTTTATTTCAAACTGGATAAAACCTTTTGGAACTATTTTTATAAATCTTCTAAAATTGATAGCTATGCCACTAATCTTGGGATCATTGATCAAAGGAGTGTCTGATTTGAAAGATATTTCAAAACTATCAAAGATTGGTGGTAGAACAATAATTATTTATCTATGCACTACTGTTTTAGCTGTT
>PAHL01000011.1 GCA_002711185.1 Flavobacteriaceae bacterium | reverse complement strand
GCACGCCAAGTAATTAACAAAATAATAGATAGCCCTATTACAAAATAAAGCGAGCTATTTTTAGAATGGTCAGCCTCAGGATTCTTTTTTGGTTGCATAGTATGGACTTTTCAAGATGCTAATCTAAAAAAAAAATGGAAAAAAAACGTCATTAAATTCTTCAATGTTGTAACAAAATCAATAGAAANAATTTATTCTCCCTTTAAAAGTCGTTCGTAAGCCTTAGAATCCAGAAGTGACGATAATTCTTGAGGGTTAGAAATTTTTATTTTAATCATCCATCCATCACCGTAAGGATCATCATTAATAATTTCTGGGGTATCCTCTANTTTANCATTAAATGATTCAATACTTCCAGAAACAGGCATAAAAAGATCAGATACAGTCTTAACNGCCTCTACTGTTCCAAAAACTGATTCAGCCTCAAGNGTTTCTCCTTGGGTTTCACATTCAACATAAACAATNTCTCCTAATTCACTTTGAGCAAAATCTGTGATTCCAATTTTTGCNTAATTNTCCTCAATTAAAATCCATTCATGGTCCTTAGTATATTTTAAATTTTCTGGAATATTCATCAATTAATTTTTAATAANCAAATGTAATATTTTACACTATTATTTTTACTAATTTCCGAAATTATATCTGATAGATATTCCAGACCTAATAGTTGTTTGAGGAAAAGCAGTTGAGATAGCAAANTCAGAAAAATTATGATCATAAAATAAAAGAGCTGTTAAATTTCTAGAAACTGAATAATCTGCACTAAATTTAATTGACAACTGAGTTTGTCCTGCAGTGACTTGGTTATTATCATATTCCAAATTTCTNAAAACAGTCAGATTTTTTCTATAAGAAACATCTGCTTTTATGTTTAAATTTCCTTTTAAATTAGTTCTTCTTCCTCCAATTCTCGTTATCATTTTGACATCTTTAAATCTATATCCAAAACCGAAAATATATTCATTTCCATAGGACTCAGTCAATAAATTATTATCTAAACTNAANGATAAGGCTCGATCCTTTTTTAATTCAGCAAGNATTCTAAAAGAATTTTTTAATTCAATATCTAGTCTTAAAAGTGGATTAAATTGTTCAACAAGATTAATATTTGAAAAAACTCTTTCACTTATTAAGTTACCAGATCCATCAAGTTGAAAATCAGATTCTGAATTAAAATCGAGATTTGACTGAAAATTGTTTAATGTATAGCTTGCCCTGTAAGCATGTGTTAGAGTAAATCTTTGAAAGATTTTTTTAAAAGATTTTAAATTATTTAAACCTGTAAATTTCATATTCCAATTTGGTAATGAATTTCTACTTACAGGGTCTAAATCAATACTGTTTGGATTTTTTCCTGAATANGCTGAAAAAAATGCNCCTATCAAAACTAACTGATTATTTTTTCCATATCCTGATGGAAATCCATCGTTATCTTTATTTTGGCTTGGGGCTTTAGAAAGACTATTTAACCTCTCTGCAACCTCAATTCTNTTATTTCTGAACTTATCAAAAATTGGATTTAGAATTCCATCTGATTTTTTAAATGAAGTGTTAATGAGGATTGTAGAGGTTCCATAATTTCCAAAGTAATTAGGATTTAAAGATAAATATTCAAGGTCTTGGATTATAAAATTTTCAGAATTATTTATTGAATAATTATTCTCCATATTTAAATCAATTGTCAAATATTTGTATGGAATCCATTGAGCTGACATACTTAATCTATTATTATGAATTTTGCTAAAAGGTTGATTGAAATTTGGAAAACTAGTTAACCATCCGTTTTTGGCAGCCTCATACCTAATATCAGCTTGATCTCCAAAAGTAAAACGTGCTGAAGGTCTAATTGTTCCCAATATTCCAGTTCCTGGAATATATCCAGGGAGAACAGTTCCATTATTCTCAGTGTAACTAAATTGGATACGTTTAAATGTACTTAGAAAATCTACAATGGGTTTTAAGCTTTTTTTTATACTGGATTTGGATTTATTAAGGTCTTTATTAGTAAGATCTTTTTGATCTGTCAATTTTAAACTTGAATACAGTTTTTGAAATGAAATTGCNCCTGTTAAGGTTTTAGTATTTGCATTTTGAATTGTATTTAAATTTCCTAATCTAGTACCATCATCAGAAATAACATTTGAAAAGGCTCTTGATCCTCTTTGCCAATTAAAATCTCCAGTATATGTATAATTTCCGTCTAAAAAATCTAGAAAAGGGAAATATCTAAAAGGTAACTTATAATTTAATGTAAGTGATTGGCTATGATTATTAGTTTCACCAATACTCCATATATTACTCCACAAAGGGTTTTTATTGTTATTTGNAACATCATCAAAATCTCTAATTATTCTATTATTTGTTGCACTAAAACTAAAACGTAAGGATCTAGTAATATTATGATTTATTATATAATTCCAATCAAANAAAAAATTTCTTTGCTCTAAATCTGGTAAGGATAATTGCTNAGANGAATTAATTCCTTCGCTGTATACCTCTCTAAATCTTTGTNTCCTATATATTCTATTTATGTTTGAATTTATTGATAAATTATTAGGTACTGGACTTAAATTTAGATCCATTAACCATTTCCAGTATTGTTTTTGATTTAATTTTTTTGATTTAGAAAAAGGCTGAAGTTCTATTTTTTTGAATGAATATGCATAATTAAGGGAAAGAAATAAATTTTCATCTTTCTGATTTTCAATTTCGTAATCATGATGATACATTGAATTATATGCGTATGAAAAATCAAAATTTTCCGGACTATAGAGTTTTAATTTATTATCACCTGATTTTAGTTTTCTTATNCCAATTAAACTAATACTTTTCCTTTTGGTATAATCAATTGCTTGATTCTTTATAGAATCTCTTTGAGAGTCTCTAGAGGNGACNTCTAATCTATCTTTTAGTAAAATATCTTGATAAAAAGGATCATATTCNGGAGTAATTATTGTTTCTCCAATCCCAAAATTTAATGGAATTTGTATTCCCCATTTAGTTGGTAAAAATTTTCCCATNTTTACCTCTGAAACCATATCGTATTGAGAAATTGCCTCTCTATTACTTTGATTAGGAGATTGATCAATAGTTCCAAACCCAACTGTAGAATATTTTCCAGTGGCAGATATTGAAGCTAGATCTGATACGTTAGCATCCAAGGAGCCTATTGCAGCCCATCCTCCTCTTGAATCAATTCCAGCTATTCGTAATTCGTTAAACCAAACTTCGCCACAGAGAGTTTGTCCCAATTGCACGGAGGGNTTCTTTACACCTATCATTAGGCTTCTAATTTTTCCCAAAGAAGGATTTCCTTTAACTGCAAATTTATATTTTTTAGCGCCTGGTAAATCACTAATTGAACTAAACTCGCTAATTAAATTTAAGTCTTCATCGTAATAGCTAATTTCATTAAAACTTCTATTTTGTAATGATTTTGCTTTTAGTTTTGCTAACAAATCCAGAGAAACCTCAATTGAGTTTTGATCGGGGATCCATACTGCTTCAGCACTTAATTTATTTGANCNATTAGATTCATATTCTGANGGTTTTAATGGGACTTCAATTTGGTAAAAATTATCTTTATAATCAGTNCCTATTCTCAAAAAGGCCACAATTCTTTCATCATATGAGTCTAATGAACCNTCNCCAGGTAACTTAATTTGTCCAGGAATTGACTCTGCATGCAAAAACATTTTGATTTTTTTATATTGTCTCATATCAACTTCTACATTTTTAAAAATTCCTCTTGAATCCATTGGTTGTAAATCACATACTCTAAATGACAGTGATTGTTCGTTTTGTCTTACTATAGTATTATTATTATTAATTTGTTCACGCTGAATTGTTGGTGGTAAAACATAATTAATAGGTATCCTGTTTTCATTTTCTAAAATATTTACAGTGCTTATATCAACTGTAGTGTTTTGATCCTCTACTAAATTTTCATTTATGTTCCTATTATANGTTCTCCAATCNCCTCGAACTAAATCAAGGGTTCCAAAACGAAAAACAACAGGNTTATCAAAACCTTTAATAGCCATTCTAATAAATCTAACNGATCTNAAATCTTGAATATTATTTACAGATTCAAAAAAGCTAGAGTATTTNGATGACTGGTAATACTCTTTTTTAATTGGAACCTTAAACTGAATCCATCTGGTATTCAATTTATCTCCATTTGGAAGATCAATTTTAACATTATCTCTTACATCAGTTATAAATGGGTGATTACCAACAGTCATTGACTGATAAATAGGTACACGATACTCAAAATAACTATCTATGGTGTTCATACTTTGATCTCGATTTATATCCTCGCTGTCAGGCTCGGTGGTGTTACCTCTATCAAAATCTGAAAATGCGATCGGAGAGTTTCCTTGGGTTCCGTTGTAATTTTTATACCTTTGTAAAACATCTCCTTCGGCTGCAACAAAAAACTTATAATTATCTCCAGCAGGATCCTCGTTTGATCCATTAGTAAATATCTCTCTTTCCTCTAAGTCATTCAATCCGTCTAATCCTACATCTTGAAGAACTCTATCCTGTTCTAGAGTATTAAATGCATAAAGAAGGGACTGTGTAGCAGGAACCTTTCCCCATGAAGTTTTTTGAATTAGTTCTGAAGAATTAGCTCCAGGCAAACCATTTTCGTATTGCTTTCTTCCATCTTTAAGTATATCTTCAGAGATATTTCCTAAGTGAAAAATTAATTCTCCCGAATTATTCTGATTTTGAATTTCAGTAAAAGTATCTAACAACCAAAATTCAATAAATTCAACATTTGATTGTTCAAAATTTGTAGAGGTCAAAGGCCTCATTATTGCTCCCCAATTTTTTGTTTTATCAATATTAAAGGGTTGATTCCTTGAATTATTATATGGTCCTTTTTCATCAGGATAAAATGCCATATCAAATGTTTGCTGAATGGTTGTGGATCCCTGAACTAAGTCCTGCTCAGGAAATATTTCATTAATAAAAATTCTTCTTGTTGTATTTAATGAAATGTCATTATTACTTATTCCCTGTGGACGACTGTTAGTGTAAAATATAGGGTCAATTGAGTACCATGCCAATTTTGCTCTACCAAAGCCCGCAGATAATTCATTATTTTGAGTACCTGATCCTTTAAAATTTTTAAAAGGAACACTCGCCAATTTCCATGATAAAAAACCCTTTATATCAATATTTGTTTGTGCTCCCTCAAAATCATCTATATATACATTAGCTTCACCATCAAGATTAGTATTCTTTGGGTTTCCAGAAATTAATGAAGCCATTTCTCCTCTAAATGATAAACTTGATGGAATATCAGATTGTAATGATTTAAACTTATTTACAAATCTTGAAACAAATGGTATTTTAGTGGAAAAATTTGTATTAAAACCAATCATGGTATTATTTACAGGTTCTGTTCCATAATTAGCTTTTTGAGTTAATGGCATCTCATTCAAATTCATAAGAGTTCCACCAACTGCAACATTTTGATTTATTTTGTGTTGAATATTGATCCCCGAAAACCTTTTATTTTGCTGATTAAAGAAAGTATTATTTTCTAAAGAAATTGAAATTGGAATATTAGAAGCTTTTAGACCTTGATCAAGAATTTTTACTCTTCCTATATCATAATTTACAGTATAGTCAATTCCCTCTTGCAATATTCTCCCTCCTGCAGATACTATAACTGAACCTCTTGGAATATTGAATGCTCCAACTGAAATACCACCCGCCTCAGTTGATGAGTACCTTCCTTTAAGTTGAAATTTATTTTTTTCGGAAACTTCAAACGCTGCTGCTTTTGTTAACGAATACATTTCTTTAAATACATATTGTTTTTGATTTTCATTAAAAGTATTTTCATTGTCATAATCCTCCATACCTTGAACATTTTTTAAAAGATCGAATAGGAAATTTCCAAAAGGCTCAACCTGAGGGAAAATTATTCTTCCAGATTGTGGATCAATTGTAATTCCAGGTATATAATCAAAAAATCCATCGCCATCTGGGACTGGATCTTTATATACATTAAGCTTGTCTAACCCAAATGTTTTAAGTAAAACCTGATTTTCTAAATTCTCAGGCCAAGAAGCCCTATCAACAGGGCTTATATAATTAATTGGTGATGGATCTAAAAATAAAATATTTAATCTAAAATTTTCCTCTGAAATATTAAATGCACCTGTACTGTATATATTTTTCATCATCAAATCCCACAAGGGTTGTGAGACATCAGTTAAATTACTCTTTAATAATTTTGTTATTAAACTATTATTCTCAAGCTGAATTTCTTGGTCATCTATACTTGAAACAGAGGTTCCAGGAACGCTTCCATTTGCAAACTCTCCAACCTGATATACTTTACCNTTATAAGTATATTGATACGAAACAGATAAAACTTCATCATTACTTAACCTTTGATTTAATGATATATAACCTAATCTTGAATTTATACTATATTCATTTTTTTTTAATTTTCTTGCNCTTTCTAATACNGCATAATCAGTTCCTTCCTTAAACTTAACTTGTTCGTCTCCAAAACCTAATTTTACGGATGAAATATCCCTGATTTTTTTATTTAAAATTCCACCATTTTCAATCAAATTTGGATCAAGTTTGTTTGTCCCATTGTCTGGTAATACTTTGGGACCTTCACTAATAAAAAAATTTTCAATATTAGAGCCTACTCCTGTTTTATCTTTTTGGCTTTCTCCTAGATCTTGAAAAGCAATTATATTTCTTATATTTTGTGTTTGCGAACCTCGGTTAGTAATCCAAACTTCAATCCTTGTTATTTGAATATTTGAATTTATATAAGGATATGTTTTTAATGCAGAATCATATTGATCTCTAAAAAATTGACTCAAAAAATAATGTCTATCTTCCTCATAATCTAAGGCAAAAACTTCAAATTCCTGGATAGTACCTCCTCCCTGGGAAACAATTTGTTGAGATTGTGATCTTTGTTCTGAAAAAACTGCAGTTACATTTGTTTTACCAAATTTCAAATCTGTTCTAACACCAAATAAACTTTGAGCACCTTGAATCAAATTACTATTTAATGGCATATTTATATTTCCAATATCAATATTTTGAAGAATTCCATCCTCTGTAACCTTTCCGTCTAAATACTCAGCTACATCACCTCCAATTTGAGTTGGATCGTTTGAATATTGATCGACTTTATTTTTTAAATCCAAGATTTTATTTTTTGTATCATTCAGTTGATCCCTCGAATTATCCAATTTGTTTTCTATATCATAAAGTTTTTGTTTAAGATTGTTAACAGTATTCTTTTCATCGAGTCTGTCAAAATCAAATGCCTCTCTTACTTTTGGGGGATTAAATTGCACTTTAATTAAGTTTTGAAAATCAAATGTTGATTCTGTATCATAATTAGCAGTAAGTTGTAGTCGATTTCCAATTTTTCCAAGAAGGCTTAATGTAATTCTTTGATCAAAATCAAAACTTAAATTTCTTCTATTTCTTGGGGATGCGGCGGGATTATCATTTTTTTGATATCTCAGACCCAAATCTATTCCAATTGAACCCTGTGGGTTTATTTCAATTACATCACTTCCAAAAATACTTTGAAAGTATTTATTATTAATATATAATTCAGGAAGAAGATTCTTTTGAGCTTCTTCCAAGCCCGACGATTTTCCACTTATAGCCAGGGTTTTTTGTTTAAAATATGTTTTAATATTTTTTGATAATATCCATTTATCATATTGATCTGGTGTTAAAACTAAAGGGAAATCAATTGGATAATTTCCAATTGTTTTAGACAAATAATACCTGTTTGTTTCTGGATCGTAAATGTAATTATCTTCAACAAAAGAAGACTCCGGAAATGAAATAATTATATTTTCTTTCTGATCGTTTATTTGATCATCTTGGGCACGTAAANTATATCCCAAAAACAAAAATAGNATGAGGAAAAANAATTGGNNATAAGTAAACAACTTACTCTTAATCAAACTTANTTTAAAGTTTATTCAANGCTAACTTTATNAGAGTCTCAACTGANCTTTCNGGGTCGNCTTGAATTAGGTTATCAATTACTTTTTCAGAGTTTCTTCGGCTNTACCCNAGAACCTCTAAAGCTGATAACGTTTCTTCTTTATTTGTATTGTTTGATTTTTGGTAAATTTCATCAANCCCTTGTANNTTTTTTATTTTATCCTTNAGTTCAATAATTACTCTTTGAGCAGTCTTNAGNCCAATTCCNTTAACACTTTTAATTCTATCAATATCGTCANTCAAAATNGCATTTTGGACATCTTTTGGAGTTANTGAGGATAACATTGTTCTAGCAGTNCTNGTTCCNATTCCAGATACACTNATTAATAATCTAAAAANAGCTCTTTCAAGTTCNGTGATAAATCCATAAAGTAAATGAGCATCTTCNCTAATTTGAAGGTGNGTGTAAAGTTTTATANTATCTTCTTTTTTNATTTGACCNAANGTANATAATGAAATATTTACTTCATANCCAACTCCNTGACANTCTATAACNAGATGTGTAGGATATTTTTCTACTAATTTTCCNTTTAATTGAGTTATCATATTATTTTCTTTTTTGTTGAGAATCAACAACTGCNACTGCAGCCATATTTACAATTTCTTGAACTGAAGCTCCTAACTGAAGGATNTGGANTGGNGCATTTAAACCCATTAAAATNGGNCCNATNGATAAATTNCCATTNAGNTCTTTCATAAGCTTATATGTNATATTTGCAGAATCAAGATTAGGGAACACCAAAGTATTAACATTCTTATTNGTTAGATGAGAAAATGGAAACTTACTTTTAAGCATTTTTTTATTTAAGGCAAAATCAGATTGTACAGGTCCATCAACATTTATATCAGGATAATATCTATGTAAAATTTTTACTGCTTCAGAAATTTTTGTTGCCTCCAAAAACTGAGAAGATCCATAATTAGAAAAGGAAAGCATTGCTAAAACAGGCTGTAATCCAAACATTTTAACCGTCTGTGAGGTCATTTGGGCTATTTTAGCTAATTCTTTAGCATTTGGATTTATATTTAGTGAAGTATCTGATAAAAATATTGGTCCTCTTTTTGTGAGCATAAGATTTGTTGCAGCAACTCTTCTTACTCCCTTTGCAGGTCCAATTACCTCTAGTATTGGTTTTATCACTGCTGGATAATTTCTTGAGTAGCCTGATAACATTGCATCAGCATCACCATTTTTAACCATCATAGCCCCAAAATAATTTCGCTCAAGTAAAAGTCTTTTAGAGTCTTCAAGTGTTACTCCACTTCTTTTTCTATCTGTCCATAAAAATTCTGCATATTTATCTCTTGATTCTGATTGCTCGGTTGATTTTGGATCAATAATATTAATATCTGCCTCAAATTCAATTGTTTTCATCAATTTTTTAATTGCCACCTCATTTCCTAGAAGAACTGGAATAGCAATTCGCTCTTCATAAACTATTTGAGCAGCTTTAAGAACATCTAATTGATCTGCTTCAGCAAAAATTAATTTTTTAGATTTTCTTTTTGCCCTAGTATGAAGTAATCTTACAAGTTTTTGATCATTCCCTAATCTCAAAGCTAAATTCTCCTTATAAATATCCCAATCTTCAATTAATTGTTGGGCTACACCAGATTCAATGGCTGCCTTAGCAACAGCTGGTGGTATTTCAGTAATCAATCTTGGATCGAATGGCTTAGGAATAATATATTCTTTACCAAATGAAAGTTTCATTTCTCCATATGCAATATTTACCTGTTCTGGCACAGGTTGTTTTGCAAGGTCTGCAAGAGCTCTTACTGCAGCCATTTTCATCTGCTCATTAATTTTAGTCGCCCTTACATCTAATGCTCCTCTAAAAATAAATGGAAAACCTAAAACATTATTTACCTGGTTTGGATTATCAGACCTTCCAGTAGCCATAATTATATCATCTCTTGCAGAACATGCTGTCTGATATTTAATTTCTGGGTCAGGATTGGCCATAGCAAAGACGATTGGGTTATTTGACATCGACTTTAACATCTTTGTACTAACTATATCTGCTCTAGATAAACCAATAAAAACATCTGCGTTAACCAGAGCATCCTCAAGAGTTTTTAAATTTAAATGAGTAGAAAATTCAGATTTTTCATTACTTAAACCTTTTCTGTCGTTTCTAATAACACCCTTNCTATCNGTCATTATTATATTTTTTCGTTTAGCACCAAAAGACTGATANAATCTTGTACATGAAATAGCTGCAGCACCAGCCCCTGATATCACAATTTTTACTTCTTCAATATTCTTATTTGCTAACTCTAAAGCATTAATTAGAGCAGCACAGGATATTATGGCAGTACCATGTTGATCATCATGCATTACAGGAATATCTAATTCTTCCTTNAAGCGCTTTTCAATTTCAAAGGCCTCAGGAGCTTTAATATCTTCAAGATTAATTCCTCCAAAAGTCGGGGAAATTGCCTTTACAGCTGTAATAAAGGCATCTGGATCTTTTTCACTTATTTCAATATCAAAAACATCAATATCAGCAAAAATTTTAAACAACAATCCTTTACCTTCCATAACTGGTTTTGAAGCATTTGGACCAATATCACCTAATCCTAAAACTGCTGTTCCGTTGGAAATAACTGCTACCAAATTACCTTTATTAGTGTATTTATATACGTTATTTTCTTCTTTTTCAATTTCCTTACATGGAACAGCAACTCCTGGTGAATAAGCAAGAGCCAAGTCTCTTTGAGAATTGTATGACTTAGTCGGAACAATTGCTATTTTTCCTGGCTTGGGTTTTGAATGATAAATAAGTGAAGCTCTTTCTTCCTTCTTATTCATAGACTAGGATTTTAACAAATTATATACAAGTTAAATCTATATCATTAAAAAACTAGAAATAAATCTTAATTTAATTTAGTTTGGATTTTTTGGACAATATGTGAGCCAACTTTTTCTCCCTGAATGACTCCTTCTTCAATTGCCATCATGTAATGGATCCCTCCATATAATCTTGATATAGCCGCCTCTTCAGAAGCATGAATAAATGATTTATATGTTCTTTCGGGTAAACCATATTTTAATTCAGTGGTATCAACAAAACTGAAATTTTCACCATATAAATCAGTTAAAGTGACTGCTGCAGCCCGAGAAATTACAGAATGGCCACTTGTATATTCGGGGAAGGGAGGAGTTTGTAGCACAGGAACCCATTTATCATCATAATACTTATTGATCAAAGTTTCTGGACGAACTACTAGTGTTTTCCACTTGTCATCCCAACAAGCTATGAATGAATCAAATAAAGCAATTGATACATTAGCATAAGCGTTAACAGTTTCTAAAAAATCGCTTTTATTCACTCTTGAGGCTATTGCAGTAATTCCAATCCAATGGCCTCCAGGAGTTATTTTTTTAGTAGCAATCATTGCGTGTCCTTTGTGGTGCGTCACGTAGGGATTACAGTCCCAAAAACTTGCTTTGTTTAATTGCTCATCAGTTAAATTATCTCCAATCTCGAAGACCTGTTGAAGTTGAAGTTGAAAAGGACTACCTTTTGTTAAATCAAATTTTAATGGGGGTTTTGAAGAAAACATATTTGCAGAATCCAAAACCATGGTTCTTATTTTCCCCCAATGTGGCTCAATTCCATCCATGTAATCTGGAGGAGTTGGTTTCCAATAATGATCAGCTTCCCTAATTGAATACTTTGGATAGGTTCTTGTGATGTCGTAATTGTCTTTTTTTGCCCAATTAAGAATATGATTAGCTACATACTTTCCAAATTTTTTAGACGCTTTAATTGTTTTATAAGGAATCTTTAAATTCTTTAATTTTTTTTGGAAATCTTCATTTAAGAATTTCATTCTTTCTTTAGAAAAAATAAATTTTTCACCTACTTGATTAAAAGCATACAAAGCTGCTAAATTTGAATTGATATTTTTATCCATTGGATAAACAATTTTTTCAAGTCCACTTATTTGACCACTAAGTGATTTGTAAGATTCGGGGTTTAAAAAACTAATAGTCTCATATGCTGCAATAGATGGATAGACATAAATCCTCGATGCAACAGGAGGAGAAAAAATATCATATACTATGACATCCGTTAAATTTTGCATGGCTTTATGAAAAAGTTCTGGATCATTCAATTTTTCAATATTCCTGTTATCATTTGAACAAGAAATTATGGTTAGCGATATTACTAAAATTTGAACACCAAATCTTGCTTTTGAAAATAAATGTAATTTTAAGAATTTCATTAATTACTTCTTTTTTAAAGCCTAATCATTGCCTATGCAAAGTTAAAAACTCTAGACAAGAAAAAGGTTTATTGATCACTTATTTAATTATTATAAGCTATTTTTCTTAATTTTGAACCAAATAATTTGAATGAACCTCAAAACATCTTTCCAGATTCCTGGAAGAACTGAAAAATCACGTTTCGAAAAAATTGACACAAAAGTTTTTGGATCAGCTGAAATTGCTTCAAAAGCTGTTGCTGTTGAAATAGCTGAATTAATACAAAAAAATAAAAAGATTGTTCTTGGACTAGCTACAGGTTCTTCACCTATTGGTGTTTACAAAGAATTGGTCAAAATGCACAAAAATGATGGACTGAGTTTCAAAAACGTCATCACCTTTAATCTAGATGAGTATTATGGAATTAAAAATAAAGATTCACAAAGCTATCATTTATTTATGAATCAAAATTTATTTGATCATATTGATATAAATAAAAAAAATATTTTTATTCCTAATGGAGAAATTTCAGAAAAAAGTGTTGAGAAATATTGCATAGATTATGAAAAAAAAATAGATTCATTCGGCGGGATAGACCTACAATTACTTGGGATTGGAAGAACAGCTCACATTGGCTTTAACGAACCTGGATCACATGAAAATTCAGGTACCAGACTAATTAGCTTAGATCCAATAACAAGAGAAGATGCATCAGGGGATTTTGGTGGATTAAGCTCGGTTCCTTATAAGGCAATAACAATGGGAATTAGTACCATTATGAAAGCAAAAAGAATTATTTTGCTTGCGTGGGGTCACAAAAAAGCAAAAGTAATTCAACACTCGGTTGAGCAAAAAATCGAAAGTAATTATCCGTCAACTTTTTTGCAGAATCATAAAAATTGCACTTTTGTAATTGATTCAGAGGCAAGTGCTGAACTCACAATTAATAAAACACCTTGGCTAGTTGGAGAATGTAACTGGAATAACAGACTTAAAAAAAAAGCAATCTCATGGTTAAGTCGAAAAGTTTCAAAACCGATACTTAAATTAACCACAAGAGATTACAATGAATATGGACTTTCAGGGCTTCTTGCAGAATTTGAGGGTTCATCATATGATTTAAACATATGGATGTTTAATCAGTTGCAACATACAATAACTGGTTGGCCTGGGGGAAAACCAAACTCCGATGACTCCAAAAGGCCAGAGAGAGCTAAACCCTCTAAGAAAAGAGTTTTAATTTTTAGTCCACATCCTGACGATGATGTTATTTCTATGGGAGGTACTTTTGCAAGATTAATAGAACAAGGACATGAGGTTCATGTAGCTTATCAAACCTCAGGTAATATTGCAGTTAGTAATGATGAAGTTCATAAGTATATTGAAGTTGCTGGAAGTTTTATTAATAACCTTAGAAATGCAAATTCTGAAAGTTCTGGAACTAAAGAGACCAATTTAAAAATAAAAAGTGCTATCAGAAAGAGTGAGTGCGTTGGAGCAGCAAGATATTTAAATCTTCCAATTAGTAATCTTCATTTTATGAACCTTCCTTTTTATGAAACTGGAAAAATTACCAAGAATGAACCTGGTGATATTGATATTGGAAAAACTAATGACCTTATTGAAAAAATTAAACCACATCAAATTTTTGCAGCAGGTGATTTAGCTGATCCTCATGGTACTCATAGAATATGTTTAGATATTATTTTTAATTCTTTAAAAATAATAAAAGATAAACCTTTCATGAAAGATTGCTGGTTATGGCTTTATAGAGGGGCTTGGCAAGAATGGAGTATTGAGGATATTGAAATGGCGGTTCCGCTCAGTCCAGATCAAGTTTTACAAAAAAGAAATGCAATTCTTTTTCACCAATCACAAAAAGATAAAGTAATGTTTCAAGGGGAGGATAATAGAGAGTTTTGGTTAAGGGCTGAGGAGAGAAATCAAAAAACTGCCAAAAGTTTTAATAAACTAGGTTTTGCAGAATACCAAGCCATTGAAGCTTTCAAAAGATATCATTTTCATTANTTTATTTAGATTTAAANAGTAATGATCTATTATTGTTTTGAGTAACAAACAATGCATTTTTATCATTTATCNTAAGAGCTTCAATTGAGCGACCGTAGAATGGGACATCAAAACCACTTAACTTCTTTGGGATTATTTCAAAATTAAAGCCTTCTTTAAAACTGACCACTGAACCCTGAAATGAATTTTTTGGACCAGTAAAAACTTCATATGCATTATCGTTACCAATAAAAAAAATTTCCTTTGATCCATCATTATTTATATCAACAACCTTTGTATCAAAAATTGGAGAAAACTGGACTTCAACAGGTAGTATGTGTTCTATGAATTTTTCATTATTATTTTCATAAATAGTCGTATTGTAATTATGAACTCTTAAAGTTTTAGAAATTTTTTGTTCTTCTTTATTTAAAACTTTANTCATTGGTGCTTTTGAATATAACTCGTAATTTATAAAATCACTTTTCTTTTTTTGAATTTGATTTAAAAAATTATTTCTTAAATGAATTGGAAAATAATCCCCTTCACAATAATGAAAGACTAAAGGTTCTGGTCTTCCATTTCCATTAAAATCACCATATTTCATTAATAGGGGTNTTTCTTTTGAAATATTATAAGGTGTATTTTTTCCGTAGTTTCCAACAATTAAGTCTAAATCNCCATCACCATCTAAATCATTTGTTTCAATACTATTCCAAAAACCATTATTGTTTTCTGGAAAAAAGGAGTTATCAAGAATGAATTTATTATCATCTTGAGAAACAAGAATTTCAATACCCATCCATTCTCCACTTAGGATAATATCTGTTTTTTCATCATTGTTAATATCGATTATCTCAGCATCTGTAATCATTCCTAAATATCCATTATTAGGTAAAATCTGATAGGAAATATCTTCAAATTTTCCATTTTTATTCTCTAATAAGTATGACTTGGGAGAATCAGGATAGCTATCAGGCTTTACCCTTGATGTTATAAATAAATCTATATCTCCATCATTATCAAAATCAAAAGGAACCGCTTTTGAAGTTACTTGATGCAAATCAGGAAGTAAATTAGATTTTATAAAATTCCCTTTACCGTCATTAATAGCTAAAACATCAATTAAAGAAATTGAATCCTTAGACCCATTATGACCATACCCAAGATACAAATCCAAATCATCATCCTTATCAAAGTCAAATAAACATAGAGCTGTAAGTTCTTTCTCTTGTGCATCAATTGATAGTTCTTTACTGGTAAAACCATTTTTATTTTGAAAAAATATTTTACCTTTTTGACCCATTGCCCCTCCAACAATAATATCATCAAGAGAGTCACCATTTATATCCCCTACAACACTTGATGGGCCTTCGTTCGTATAAACGCGTTGTTGAAGTTCATAATCAAAAAAATCATAGCTCTTATTTTCTTTATGATCAAATTGTAAAATTGAATCATTCGATAGAGCTACTAAAGGGTTTTTTATTTTAATTAAATCAGATATTAAATATTTTTTTTCCGATTTATAGTTAACAGTGATTTCTTGATTAATTTCTAAATCTTTTAAAATAGAATATTCTTTTGAATTCCAATTTAATATTAAGGAATCTATTTTTTTAACTCCCTTAACTCCAAAATGAATCTTAGGACTTAAACTTGATAAGTATCCTCGATGAGGATTCATAGTTCCTTTTTGTTCCAGAGAATCATTATAATATATAGTAATTTCACTATGAAGAGATTGTATATTATTTTTTGTTCCTATCAAGTTTATAGTTAAGTAAGACGGATTTGAATTCAGCTCATTTTTATATAGAAATGCCTTATCATTCAGATTATTAACTACAACATCCAAGTCACCATCATTGTCCAGATCACCTGTTGCTTGACCATATGAATACGAGGGTATTTCCATATTCCAAGATTTAGTAATATCAAAAAAATCATAGTTGCCAGAATTTAAAAACATAACATTTGGTATTTTCACTCTTGGAATTAAGTCAAGAAAATCTTTAGTAGTTGCCAGAACACTTTCATAACTATCTCTATAATTAATAAAGTCAAGATCCGTTAAATCTCTAGGAAAACCATTTGTAATATGGAGATCTTTTTTACCATCGTTATCAAAATCAGCAAATATTGGTGACCAACTCCAATCAGTATTGTGAACTTTACTTAATTGACTAATCTCATTATAATCATTAAAGTCGTTTACATAAAGACAATTTCTCATGTATTGAGGTTTTTCTTTATATAAATCTAAAAGGTCATAGAAAAGAAAATTACTTCTAGAAAACATTTTTTTTGTCCTACTCAGAGTTCTTGGAAGCATGTCCAGGGTAATCAGATCATCAGATCCATTATTATCAAAGTCAGCCACATCTACTCCCATAGAACTAAAACTTTGGTGTTTAAAATATGAGACTATATCTTCTTTAAAGGTGCCATCTTTTTGGTTTATGTAAGCGGAGCTACTGGTTGCAAAATCATTTGAAACAAAGATATCCAGCCAGCCATCATCATTGATGTCAAATATATTAGCAGATAACGAGTAGCCATCATTTAAGACACCCGCTGGTATAGTAATATCTTTAAATGATTTGCCATCAATATTTTCAAATAAAACATTCACATTATCATTAATTAGATTTGAAGAAGTATTTCTTTTACTCAAAACATCTCCTCTATTTGTGAAAAAATTATTTATTAAATAAACATCATTATCACCATCTTGATCAAAATCAAAAAAGTAGCTATTAATAGTATAACCAGTATGGTCGAGTCCATATTCTTCAGCCATGTTTTCAAAAATTGGAATACTGTCCTTATTAATACCCTGATTTATTAAAAGAATATTTTTTCTGTTAATTGCCTCCCCTTTTCCAGAAACAGAAACATACATATCCGGCCATTTGTCGTTGTTTATNTCAATAACTGAGACTCCCATNCTCCACGAGCCCTTGCATTCNGTTTGAGAAATANAGGAAACATCATTAAAAANAAAATCACCTTCATTTAAATAAAGCTTATTATTGACAACATTTCCTGTAAAATAAATATCTTCTTTTCCGTCTCTATTGAAATCAGCAATTGCTACTCCACCTCCATTATATATGTATTCGTAATTTAAAATATTTAAACTATCAGATTCAATGACTTCATTATTAAATGAGATATTTGAATGGTTTTCAGGAACTAATAGCATTTCATTTTTTTCCCCACATGAAATAAGAAAAATAGAAAAAAGAATTACTCTAATATATAGGTTACTCATTTAAAAAAATTGATTACAAAAATAAAATTAAAAAGCCCCTTATTCAAGGGGCTTTTTAAAATATAAAACTAAAGTTTTAAAATTTTAGTGTCCAGGGTTTTGAGTTAAAGTACCATTACTCTGGTCAATCGCCTGTAAAGGGATTGGGAAGTAAGTATGCTTAGCTTCAAAAACTTGTCCTTTAGCAAAAGTGGTAATTGTTGCTGACTCGTTAGCTATATATGCAGCCATGTGAGCAGGCATGTTACCCCATCTTACAAGATCAAAATAACGGTGTCCTTCCATTGCTAATTCTAATCTTCTTTCAAATCTTACAGCTTTACGAGCNGTTGCTTGATCTGTCCAAGGAGCAGTATATAGTTCAATTGAAGGGTTAGTTCCTGCAATAGGAGTCATACTTTTTGCTCTTTGTCTGATCTGGTTAACAAGAGTTCTTCCTCTTTCAAGATTTCCAGTTTCAACAGCAGCCTCAGCAGCCATTAAAAGAACATCAGCATAACGCATGATATGGTAATTTATACCTGATAAGTTTTGACCCCAACCACCTTGAGCGAAGTTATTAGCATCCGTAGCTTGGAATATATTCTTTTTAGGTAAATACGGACCAGAAATGTCAGAGAAGTTTGCACGAATCCATCCTTTTCCTTCATGTATACCATAACCATTATAATCAACACCTCTTCTACCTACTGTGAAATCTAGACGTGGGTCAACTGTAGCAGTTGGAAGTGTAAATGCTTCATCACTATTAATTCCATAATCATGGTCCATAGCTGAACTGGCTTGGAAAGTATCTAACATAGGTAGACCACCTTGCGTCTGGTATGCATCAACTAGATCCTGTGTTGGTTGATAAAAACCACAACACCATCCGAAAGCTGCAGGATAATTTAAAGCACCTGTAGCATTACCTTGTCTTACCTGTCCATCATCAGCAGAATACTGAATTGCAAAAACTGCTTCTGCACCATTTTCAGTAGCTGATTTAAAATTATCAACTAATTGAGGATGAAGACCATACTGACCAGAACTTATTACAGCCTCTAAATTAGTTGAAGCTTGTGACCATTCTCCTTTGTAAAGGTGTACTTTTCCTANAAATGCTTGAGCGGTTGAGGAAACAGGTCTACCCATTCCTTCATAACCTGCACCTCTAGAGGTAGGTAAATTAGCCATTGCATAAGTAAAATCTGCAGCTATCTTATCATATGTTAAAAGTGTTTCACCACTATTAGGAACACTATATGTTAATGCAGCTGCTAACTCTGGTGTAATATCAGGCACATTTGTATAATGCTTAATTAATTCAAAGTTATAGTGGGCTCTTAAAAATCTTGCTTGCGCGTTTTGNACCACATAGGCTGAAGGGTCTTCACTACTTGCAATTAAATTAATAACTGAATTAGCACGATTAACACCAGCGAATAGTACTCCCCAACGAGCTAGAAAATATCCATTGGCAGTTTGCCAGTTGTAAAGCTCTAAAGAGTATAAGTCAGGTTGGTCACCATCAGTACTTCCTTTATGGGCATCATCGGATGCAACATCCATTACCCAGTTGTCAGCACTTCGTCCCCAACCATTACCTATTCCATTGTTTCTAACCCCATCAAGAACCGAATAGGTTCCAGTTAGAAGTAGATCAATACCTTGAGCATTCGCCAATTGTGCATCATTTAATGATCCTATTGGGTCTACATCAGTAAACGTTTCTGAACATCCAACACTGAAAGTTAAAAGTCCAATTAATAATATATATATTTTTTTCATTGTATAATTTTTGTTGTTTAATTTCTATCTCGTATCATAAAACACATAAATTTAAATTAATTAATTCAGTGTTTTTTAATAGTTTGATAGTTTTTTCTTATAGTTATATTCTTTTTTATTATTAGAAGTTTATCTGAACCCCAACCGAGAATATTCTTGGTGCTGGATAAGTTCCTTCATCAACTCCTATTGTAATAGGGCCTCTACCTGCAACTTCAGGATCCATTCCAGTATAATCTGTAATAGTAAATAAATTAGTTGCAGTTCCATAAATTCTCAACATATCAATACTTCCCAATCCTGAGGCAGCTAATGCGTCTGAAGGAATAGTATATCCTAGTTGTAAAGTTTTTAACCTAATATACGAACCATCTTCTACAAAGAATGAGTTAGGCTGAGTTTCAGCATTCTGCACACTCATTGAAAGAGCTGGTTGATCGGTATTTGTATTTGTAGGAGTCCAGGAATTTAATACTGCATCCGTTCTTCCACCATGAACAAACGTTGGGAAGTGAGTGAATATTTTCACCCAGTTGTAAATATCATTTCCTTGTGATCCTTGAAAAAACAATGAAGCATCCCAGTTTCTGTATGTGAAATTACCATTAAGTCCAAAAGTAAAATCTGGATGTGGACTACCAATTACAGTTCTATCTGAGTCATCTGTTACACCATCGCCGTTAGCATCAAGGAAGTTAAGACGTCCATTAGAGGTTAGACCATCATGAGGCTTACCATAGAAAACTGATATTGGCTCACCAGGCATGAATCTTGTTACAGCTCCTTCTCTAAAACTAGTTCCAACTTGAAATGCATCGTTAACTGTTGAGTTAACCATATTCTTGTAGGATGCTAAGTTAAAGTCTAAGCTATATCCAAATCCTCCACTTGTCTCATTTTGATATTGAAGAACAAATTCAAATCCTTTGTTTTCCACTTCACCTGCGTTTACATAAGGAGCAGATGCATCAATTGCAGTAGTTCCAATTACGGAAGTATCTTGAACAATCAAATCTTTTGTTGTCATAACAAAGTAATCTACACTACCAGAAAATTTACTATCTAGGATAGAGAAATCTAGACCTATATTACTAGAAACAGAGGTTTCCCAAGTTAAGGCAGGATTTCCAACACTTGATAGTGCAGCACCTGAAGTAACATTACCTCTTGCTCCTGTGAAGGAGTAGAAAGCAGTGCTTTCATTAAGTGCAGAAATGTTAACATCAGGGTTAGATGCATTTAACGATTGGTTACCTATCTCTCCATATGAAGCTCTAAGTTTTAAATTATTGATTAAGCTACTACTAAAAAAGTCTTCTTTATCAATAACCCAACCAAGACTTACGTTTGGAAANATATCATCTGCATATTGTTTGTCAAAACGTGAACTAACATCTTGTCTAAGACCACCTGAAAATAAATATTTTCTTTTGTAAGAATAACTCANATTTACAAATTGTGAGGCTANAGTATTCATGTTTTCATATCCAGAAACGTCAGGAGTACCTGTACCCGTTGAAAGAACAACAAAAGAAGGAGAATCAAATAAAAATTGATTTCTATTAATATTCATTCCTTTNATATATCCTTTAATCGCCTCATAACCAGCTAGAATATCAAATGCATGATCTCCAATTGTAGCATTATAGNNAAGTACATTTGTCCAAGTCCACTCATATTGATTGAAAGATTGCTCGTTTAAATTACCACCCGAATTTGTTTCACCTTCTGGAGTGTAATCAGCAAAAGCTCTTCTCATGAAAGTTCTNGTTTGACCTCCAAATGTTGTTTTAAATGACAAATTTTCTAAAATACNACCAAGNTCTATTGCAGTGTAAACATCACCAATAATTCTTGTGCTTTTNTTGTAGTCATCAGCAGCTCTCATGTGAGTAGCATATGGGTTATCTGAGTTACCTAGGTTATTCGAAGTAACATAAATACCTGCTAGATCTCCGTCTTCTTCTCTAAGAGGAACTAAAGGAGACATTCTCATTGCTTCTTGTGTATAAGATCCATGAGCCTGCTCTTTATCAGTAGTAGCAGCTAAGTGTTGTCCAAAAGTAAATATTCCTGCTCTAAATTCTGAGTTAAGTCTAATTCCATATCTTTCGTATCCAGAGTTTGGAATAGTACCTTCTCTTTCTGTATGGTTAACATTGAATAAGAAGTTACTATTTTCAGAACCGTTAGATACAGATACATTAATATCTGAAACAGCTCCNGGATCAAAAATAGCATCGAACCAATCNGTACCATTTGGGTTAACTTTTACAACATTTCCTCTGGTGTTACCTTGTATGAATTGAGGAACAACTGCATTAGCTCCACTTCCATATTGGACGTGGTTAGGCTGAAGTCCATCATTGGCGTAACTTTGCCATAACATGTCTCCGTGTTGTTGAGCTGTTAAAAGTGTTGGAAGGTTAGTTGCATTTGCAATACCATAAGAAGCATTCACAGAAACCTTAGTCCCTGAAGTACCTCTTCCATTTTTAGTAGTTATAAGGATTACACCGTTAGATGCCCTTGCTCCGTAGATCGCAGCTGAACCATCTTTAAGTACACTTATATTTTCTATGTCTTGAGGATTAATACTATTAAGTACAAATGCATCCTGAGTCTGAACACCGTCAATAACATATAAAGGATCATTGTTGTTAGGAGTACCGTAACCTCTAACTCTAACTACCGGTGCAGCACCTGGCTGACCACTGTTGGTTACAGTTAGACCTGCAACTCTACCTTGAAGTGCCTCTGCAGCATTTGCTACTGGAACCTTTACGGCTTCGCCAACATCTACTGTAGCTACAGATCCAGTAATGGATCCTCTGGCCTGAGATCTATATCCTGTTACGATAATTTCATCTAATGCAGAGTCTGCAGCAAGAGTTACATTTATTTGATCTTGGTCACCAACAGCAATTTCTTGAGTTGCAAAACCAACGAAAGATATTACTAGAACATCCCCTGATGATGCTTCGATGGAATAATTTCCATCAAAATCAGTGGAAGTACCTTTATCGGTATCTTTAACTTGTACTGTTGCCCCAGGTAGGGGACCATCTTCGCTCACTACAATACCAGTTATAGTTTGAGCATACATTCCTACACTTATTAAAAAAGCTAATAGTGACAGAAACGAAGTCTTGAAATTGTTTTTCATTCTTTGCTTATTTTTGGTTAATATGTTTGATTTAATAAAATCGTAGATAGCAATAATACAACATTGTTTTAAAACACACAAGTAATTTTANATTTTCTAAAGCANNTGAAAACCCTTTATTTTTAAGTATTTNATATAAAAAATATTGATTTATTATATAAAATTTATTGTTGTTNACTTATTCTTGTGAATTTAATAAAAATGAAGAAAAAAANTCAAAAAAAATAGGGTTAATCTAATTCNATCAAATTATGGCTAAAATAAACCCTTTTGATTGTCTTTAATTATTCCTAAGTGCTTGTAAGCNCGNTCAGTAACCTCCCTTCCTCGAGGGGTTCTAANAATAAATCCTTGTTGAATTAGAAAGGGTTCATAGACCTCCTCGATAGTTTCACCATTTTCAGCTACCGCAGTAGCAAGAGTTGAGATTCCCACTGGGCCACCTTTAAATTTATCTATCAGTGTAGTTAAAATTTTATTGTCCATCTCATCTAAACCATAATCATCAACATTTAAGGCTTTCAAAGCATACTTTGTGATTTTTAAATCTATAGAACCATCCCCTTTAACCTGCGCATAATCTCTTACTCTTCTTAAAAGACTATTTGCGATTCTTGGAGTGCCCCTACTTCTACTTGCAATTTCTATAGAAGCCTTGTGGTCTATTTCTACTTTTAAAATATGGGCACTTCTTTCAATAATTGTAGAAATTATTTCTGTTGAATAATATTCCAATCTNCTACTTATTCCAAATCTTGCTCGCATTGGAGAGGTCAGTAATCCAGATCTAGTTGTCGCACCTACTAAGGTAAAAGGATTTAAGTTAATTTGAACTGATCTTGCGTTAGGACCCGTCTCNATCATTATATCTATTTTATAATCCTCCATGGCNGAATATAAATACTCCTCAACAACCGAACTTAATCGATGAATNTCATCTATAAAAAGTATNTCTCTAGGCTGAAGATTAGTTAATAGGCCNGCCAAATCTCCGGGCTTNTCCAAAACAGGACCTGAAGTCATTTTAATATTAGCATTTAACTCATTAGCCAATATGTAAGCTAAAGTTGTTTTTCCTAAACCAGGAGGGCCATGAAAAAGTGTATGATCAAGAGCATCCTCTCTTTCATTTGATGCAGCAACAAAAATCTTTAAGTTTTCTAAAATGGTGTCTTGACCAGCAAAGTCATCAAAAGTTAAAGGTCTTAATGCGCGATCAAACTCTTGCTCTTCAGAATTAAAATTTAACCCTGTTGGGTCTAGGTTTTCATTCATTCAATAAAGATACCAAAATTAATTCCTTAGATAATAGATGTAAAAAGAATTAAATATTAATGTTGGAGTTCTTCCTCACCCTTTTTAAGAGGAATATTTTGAGGAACAAAATCTTCCTTATACCCTGGTTTTGAGTAATCGTATGCCCACCTATGAACATGTGGAATTTTTCCGTGCCAATTTCCGTGAAAATGTTCTATTGGAGCAGTCCACTCTAATGTATTTGACCTCCATGGATTCTGCTCAGTTTTCTTTCCGTAGAACATACTATAAATGAAATTGTAAAGAAAAACNAATTGAGCTGCGCCCGCAATTAGAGCAAAAACAGTTATGACTACATTAATATTTGCCAAATCNTCAAAGTAAGGAAAATTCGTATTGGTGTAATATCTTCTTGGTAGTCCAGCCATTCCTATAAAATGCATTGGAAAAAATACTCCATATGCACAAATTGCTGTTACCCAGAAATGAATATAGCCAAGATTTTTATTCATCATTCTTCTAAACATTTTTGGGAACCAGTGATAAACTCCAGCAAAAAGTCCATATAAAGCAGAGATACCCATTACCAAATGAAAATGAGCTACTACAAAATATGTATCATGGACGTTGATATCTAGTGTGCTATCTCCTAATATAATTCCAGTTAATCCTCCAGAAATAAATGTTGAAACTAATCCAATTGAAAACAACATGGCTGGGTTTAACTGTAAATTTCCTTTCCATAGTGTGGTTATATAATTAAATGCTTTAACGGCTGAAGGAATTGCGATTAATAAAGTCGTAAATGTAAATACTGAACCTAGGAATGGATTCATNCCTGATATAAACATNTGNTGNCCCCAAACAATTGTCGATAAAAAAGCAATAGCTAAAATAGAAGCAACCATNGCTCTATANCCAAAAATTGGTTTTCTNGCATTTGTAGCNAAAACNTCAGATGTTATTCCTANAGCTGGAAGTAANACAATATAAACCTCAGGATGCCCTAAAAACCAAAATANNTGTTCNTATAAAACAGGNGATCCTCCTTGNTANTGAAGNACTTCACCTTGAATGAAAATNTCTGACAAGAAAAAAGAGGTNCCAAAACTTCTATCCATAATAAGNAANAATGCTGCTGAAAGNAGAACNGGAAANGATACTATTCCAATTATTGCAGTAACAAAAAATGCCCANANTGTNAGAGGNAGTCNNGACATAGTCATTCCTTTTGTTCTNANNTTNATAACTGTTACGACATAATTTAATGATCCNAANAGNGAAGAAGCAATAAANACAGCCATNGANACAAGCCATAANGTCATNCCNANNCCNGANCCNGGTTGNGCNTGAGGAAGNGCTGANANAGGNGGNTAAACTGTCCANCCTGCAGCNGCNGGTCCTGCCTCAACAAAAAGNGATGAAATCATTAATACACATGANANGAAAAACAACCAAAAAGAAATCATATTCAATAACCCCGAGGCCATATCTCGNGCGCCNATTTGAAGNGGNATTANTANATTAGAGAATGTTCCACTTAGNCCTGCTGTTAACACNAAGAAGACCATNATAGTTCCGTGNATNGTTACTAAAGCCAAATANACATTTGGNTCCATAACACCATCAGGNGCCCATTTNCCTAGNAAAAGNTCAAAAATTCCAAATGGCTTTTCTGGCCAAGCTAATTGNANCCTNAACAATAATGACATGGCTATNCCTATNATACCCATAAANAANCCAGTNATTAAATATTGTTTNGCAATCATTTTNTGATCTTGACTAAAAACATATTTAGTTATAAAAGTTTCTTTATGATGATGCTCGTGATCTTCTTCGTGNATATTTATTGATTCTGCTGACATTTGTTTNTTTTATTTATTGTATGAACTGAGAAAAAGTCTGTTGACTTTTAATCCATTTATTAAATTCATTTTCGGTTTCTACTATTATTTTTATTTGCATATTATAATGTGATGCCCCACATATTTTGTTACAAAGCAAAAGATAATCGAAAACATATGGCTCTAGGGCTTCTTCGCCTTGAGCTATAAGCTCTTTACTTTTGAACTCTCTAATTTCGTTTATTTTTCTGACTTTTGAAATTACATCAGGCTCCATTCTCATTTGCTCAGTGGTCTTAATTGGGGTAAATGCAAATTCAGTNATCATNCCAGGAACACAATTCATTTGAGCTCTAAAATGGGGCATAAAAGCAGAATGAAGGACATCTTGAGAACGCATCTTAAATTGAATTTCCTTTCCAACTGGTAAATGGAGNTCCTGAACAACAATGTCATCCAATCCATTTGGGTCAGTTACGTCAATTCCTACAAGATTTTTTCCGTCAAAATCTTGAAGAAATCGGACATTAGCATCTCCAAGAACGTTATCCTCACCACCATATCGAACCTTCCAATTAAATTGCTGAGCATATAACTCTACAACTAGAGCATCTTCATTTTCTTCTACAAACATAATATCATTCCAGGTGTAAAGACCATAAAGTATTAGAACAGCTAAAACAATTGTTGGGATTATAGTCCACACAGCCTCAAGTCTATCGTTATCTGAATAAAATAAAGCTTTTTTACCTTTTATCCCCCTGTACTTATATCCAAAGTAATGAAGCAAAGCTTGGGTTATAGTTTGAACAAAAAATATTACAGAAAAAGTTACCCACATTAAGCTATCATATTCTGATCCATGCTCTGANGCAGCTTCAGGAAGAAGNACATCACCCCATTTCCAAAAAGAAAATATTGTCAAAATATAAATGAATATTAAAAAAGCAAACATCAGCTTTCCTTGAGTTTCATTATCATTATCATCTGCAACTTCAGTTGATTCAGTTTTTGGCTGAGACAGCTCTAAAATTTTAGAAACTTGCCAAATCGAAACACTTATAAGTGTAAGAATTAATAGTGTTAAAAATACTGTCATACTAAATATTTAATAATGAAAATGTTGACTTTCTTTTAAAAATGGGTCTCCTTTAGATAACAATGGAGCTTTTTCCAAGGTTTTAAATATTGAAAAAATAAATATCCCAAGGAAAAACATAAAACCTCCAATTTCTGGCGCACCAATATACCAATGACTCCCTACAGCTGATGGCATTATCATATTGAAAAAATCCAAATAATGACCTATAATAATTATAATACCAGTCATTATAATTAAAAAGTTATTTCTTTTATAATCTCTGTTCATTAATACTAGAAATGGGAAAACAAGGTTCATAACTACCATTCCAAAAAACGGAATCGGATAATCCTCCATTCTTGTTATAAAATATGTTACTTCTTCGGGAATGTTGGAGTACCATATCAACATGAACTGAGAAAACCATAAATACGCCCAGAAGATGGAAACTCCAAACATAAATAAACCGATATTGTGAATATGACTTGCATTTACAAATTCTAAATATCCTAAGGATTTTAAATAAATTGTAACTAAAGCAATTACAGTTATTCCTGTAACAAACATACTTGCAAAAACATACCACCCAAATAATGTGCTAAACCAGTGAGGATCAATTGACATAATCCAATCCCACGACATCATTGATTCTGTATATATGTAAAAAACAAGAAAACCTGCTGCAAGTCTAAAATTCATTTTATGATTCTTCAAAAAGTCTCCCTTGTCTTGATTTAAAGAAATTCTTCTAGATATAAAACGATATAAATTCCAACCAACTAGATAAAATAAAGTTCTTATCAAAAACCATTTATTATTTAAATACCCTGATTTTCCTTGAATTANTTCATCATGAGCAACTACATCTGGATCCATCCAAATAAATAGGTGGTTTAAATGCATTACTGAGAGAACCAAAATCAGAAAAACACTAATGCTTCCGATAATTAAATAACCAGTGATTCCCTCCATTACTCTAAATAAAACAATTGACCATCCAGCTTGAGCGGCTCTATTTATTGCGTAAAAAGCAAGGACTCCAAGAGGAATCATAAAAAAGAAAAGTGCTGCAACGTACAAAGCAGCCCAGGGTCTATTTTGTAATTGATGGAGCAAATGTTCGTCATGATCAACAGAATGATCTTCAGTATGTTTGCTGTCGTATGATGAATTTTGATGATCATCATCATTATGACTTGATTTTTCGTCATGATTTAATGAAACACCATNCTCATCAGAGTGATGTGAGCCTGCAATCATTTCTTTTGCTTCAGAAACTGATGATGGTGCACTTAAAAATCCATACCCTAGACCCAATAAACCAATTATAATCAGTGCTATTGATAGGTTTCTAATATTATTTGTAAAAATATAATTCACTTTCATTACTTTATTAAATTAGAACGAAGCAACATTACATGTTGAGCTATTTGCCATCTTTCTTTTGCATTGACTTGTCCTGCATGAGAACCCATAGCATTTTTACCATACATTAAAACATGATATATACTGCCGGGGGTTATCTCTCGGTCTTTATAACTTGGTATCCCTAAAAACTTTTCTCTAGTCATAAGAATTCCTTGACCATCGCCTTTATTTCCATGACAAACTGCGCAATATATTCCATACAGTTCTTTTCCNTTTAATAAGTTTTCGTTATTTATTTCTAGAGGAGACAATAAACTTACTTTAGCTTCTTCATACCCATCATTAGTATCTGGAAAATCGTAAGGAACCCATCCACGAGAAACAGTATTATCAACTGGTTCTTGAGCTTCTATGCCATTATTGAATGCATCACTATCTGCATATGTCTCATAACCTAGTGGCTCGTACATATTTGGAAAATATTGATAATTGGGTTTAGAGGGATCAAAACACGATTGAATAGAAATAAGCATTCCTAATAGAACAAAAAAAGATAAAATTCTAATATTATTCATTTTTTTCAATTTTTGTAACCTCGATTGCGCCGGTTGATTTAACTAACTTTATTAATTCTTTTTCATTTTTTCCTATAGTAATCTCCATTAAAAACTTATCATCTGTTGTCAATGGATTAGGATTTTCTGGTTTTTTAAATGGCCAAAGTTTACTTCTCATGTAAAATGTAATCACCATTAGATGAGCAGCAAAGAAAACAGTTAACTCAAACATTATTGGAACAAAAGCTGGCATATTTTCTATATATGAGAAACTAGGTTTTCCTCCAATATTCTGTGGCCAATCCTCTATCATAATATAATTCATCATTAAGATGGANACAATAAAACCAAGACAACCATACATGAAAGAGGTTATTGCAATTTTAGTTCCTTCTAATCCCAGAGCTTTGTCAAGCCCATGCACTGGAAATGGTGTATACACTTCTTCAATATGATACTTCTCAGCACGAATGCGATCAACTGCTTTCAAAAGCACGTCATCATCATCGTATAAGGCATGTATTACTTGACTATTCATTATTATCTCTTAATTTTTTATAATTTTCACCTGATGACTTTAAAATAGTTTTAACCTCTGCTTGAGCAATAACAGGNAATGTTCTTGCGTATAAAAGGAACAAAACAAAGAAAAAACCAAGTGTACCAATAAAGATNCCTATATCAACAAATGTTGGTGAAAACATTGTCCATGAGGACGGTAAATAATCTCTATGTAAAGATGTTACTATTATAACAAANCTTTCAAACCACATTCCAATATTAACAACTATAGATATAACAAAAGAAAACATTATACTGGTCCTTAATTTTTTAAACCACATAAATTGTGGGGAAAAAACATTACATGTCATCATAGACCAATAGGCCCACCAATAGGGACCAGTAGCTCTGTTCAAGAAAGCATATTGTTCATACTCAACTCCAGAATACCATGCTATAAATAATTCAGTAATGTAAGCAACACCCACAATTGAACCGGTAATCATTATCACAATATTCATCAGCTCAATATGTTGAATCGTTATATAATCTTCGAGATTAGAAACCTTACGCATAATAATTAGTAGTGTATTTACCATTGCAAAACCTGAAAAAACAGCTCCTGCAACAAAGTAAGGGGGGAAAATAGTTGTATGCCATCCNGGAATTACTGAAGTCGCAAAATCAAATGAAACTATTGTGTGAACTGATAAAACCAGAGGAGTAGCAAGTCCAGCTAATACTAATGATACTTCCTCAAAACGTTGCCAATCCTTNGCTCTTCCGGACCAACCAAAACTTAACAGCGTATAAATCTTTTTTTGGAAAGGACGGACTGCCCTGTCTCTAATCATTGCAAAATCAGGAAGAAGGCCAGTCCACCAAAAAACTAGTGAAACAGACAAATATGTAGATATTGCAAAAACATCCCATAATAAAGGAGAGTTGAAATTTACCCATAATGAACCAAATGTATTTGGAATTGGAAGTGTCCAATATGCTAGCCATGGTCTTCCCATATGTATTAATGGGAATAACCCAGCTTGAATGACTGAGAAAATCGTCATAGCTTCTGCAGATCNATTAATTGCCATCCTCCATTTTTGTCTAAATAAGAGAAGAACTGCAGATATTAAAGTCCCTGCATGTCCAATCCCAACCCACCATACAAAATTTGTTATATCCCAAGCCCATCCAACCGTCTTGTTGAGACCCCATACACCTATTCCAGTTGAAATTGTATATATGATACATCCTACTCCCCATAAAAATGCAGACAAAGAAATACCAAAAACTATCCACCAAAGGTTATTTGCTTTTCCTTCGACAGCAGAAGCAATATCTTCTGTAACATCGTGATAAGATTTATCACCTGTTACTAGGGGCTTTCTTATTGGCGCTTCATAGTGTGATGACATAGNCTACTTTTAATTATATTTTTTTATCTGTATTTCTAACCTTAACTTGATACATTACGTTAGGCTTAGTACCAACACTTTCCAAAAGGTGATACATCCTATCATTATTTTTTAGTTTCAAGATTTNGCTTTTTTTATCATTTATATCTCCAAAAACCATCGCTCCTGATTCACACGCNCTTGAGCATGCGGTATCAAATTCACCATCTTTAACCTCTCTNCCTTCAAGTTTAGCATCTAAAATAGTCTTCTGTGTCATTTGAATACAAAATGAGCATTTTTCCATAACTCCTCTTGACCTAACAACTACATCTGGATTTAAAACCATTCTACCTAAATCATCATTCATGTGATAATCAAACTCGTCATTTTTATTATATAAAAACCAATTAAATCTCCTGACTTTGTAAGGACAATTNTTTGCACAATATCTTGTTCCAATACACCTATTATATGCCATATGATTTTGACCTTGTCTTCCATGAGATGTTGCAGCAACTGGACAAACTGTTTCACATGGAGCATGATTGCAATGTTGACACATTACTGGCTGAAAAACAACTTGGGGGTTTTCAGATGGGTTTTCCATCTGACCAAACTTAGATAAGGAATCCCCAAGTCCTGATATATCATCAACTGATTTGTTGTCTTGGTCAAAAGATTCTTCTGAGGAATAATAGCGATCAATTCTTAACCAGTGCATATCNCTGGATTTCCTAACCTCTTCTTTACCAACAACCGGAACATTATTTTCTGCGTGACATGCAATTACGCAGGCTCCACAACCAGTACAAGAATTTAGATCAATAGACAGGTTAAAGTGATGTCCAATTGATCGATCGTACTCCTGCCAAATATCAACTTCAGGAGAAGTAACCTTTGTCTCCATGTGATTTTTTGAAACTTTGGGAATTGGGTTCCAAAGCTCTTTTTCTTTTGTGTTGAAAACTTCAAGTGAAGTCTCTTTAATTATATCACCTCTTCCCATCAAAGTATTATGCAGCTGTACACATGCAAACTCGTGAAAACCATCTGCGGGTGTTATGGATACTTTTTGAACTCTGTTTTGATTAATGTATAACTTATAAGCATTAACTCCAACTTGCATTTCTTTTTTTAACCCCATTTTATTTCCAAATCCAAAAGCTAAACCAACAGTTCCTTCGGACTGGCCAGGCTGAATAAGAACAGGTGCTATTAAGGTTTGATTTTCAACTTTAACATTTGCATAACTACCGTTGAGGGCACCGTTGGCTACGCTGACGTTTTTTAAACCAATTGCATCAGCATCTTTTTTAGAAATTGTAATGTAGTTATCCCATGAAACCCTTGTTATCGGATCAGGAAATTCTTTTAACCAAGGGTTATTAGCCTGTTGTCCGTCACCCATTCCCGTTTTAGGATAAAGAATTAACGACATNCCTTTTTTATTTTTTTCGACCAAAATGCTAGCTTTGGCCAACATATCTTTAGGACTAAAAGATAGATTATTTTTTATTGAATATGCTTTTTTGTAGTATCCATCATGCAATGCTTTACTGAATGAGTATCCTCCCAGTAGATTATCGGTCCAGTATTTTTTAATAAAAGAATAATAATTTTCGTTCTCACCTAATATTTCTANAATAAAATCTTGAAATTGATAAGTATCAAATAAAGGCCTAATTGTTGGTTGAGCTAAAAAATAATATCCAGTCTTAAACTCATAATCTCCCCAAGATTCCAGATAGTGATTAGTTGCAGCAACATAATTACAAGCTGAAGCAGTTTCATCCATTTTTAAAGAAAAACTCAATGAGAGATCAAGCTTTTTNATGGCATCTGATATTACAGATCCATTTGAGAGATTAAGAACTGGATTGACTCCAATTGTAATCAAACCCGAAATTTTTTCACCTGTNAGATCTTTTACAAATTTATTTACTTCCTTACTATTCCCTTTACGGACAAGTCTAGGATTTTTTGGATCAAAAGCATCACTTTTTATAATTGTATTTATTGCTAAAATAAGTTCTTGGGCATTTACGTCTTGAATACCAGATACAACAACTGCTTTAGTCCCAGAAGACTTGATTCTTTCTAGAGCTAAAAAAGCAGATTCCTCTAGTTTTGAATCAAGTTTTGTNTCAATTGANTTATTGATCAATTCTCCATACATGAATGCTAAAACAGTTTTTAATTCACTAGGTGTACATGGAATTCTTNTATCNGCATTTGCTCCAGATANAGTCATATTAGATTCAAATTGCATGTGGTATGACATTTTAGAATTTCCAAGAATTTTATTTTCTGGNACTCTCCCTTTAGCATAGTTTTTATCATAACCTCCTCCTTGCCAATCTCCTAAGAAATCTGCATCAATGGAAATNATTGTTTCTGACTTGGAAAAATCATAATCAGCAAAAGCTCTTAACCCATNGATATTTTCAAAAGCATCAAGTGCTTCTGATTCAGAGACTGTATCATAAATAACTTGTCTNATATTTGGGTACTTAGAGATTAATTTTTTTATNATGCTATTAGCTGTTGGNCTAGCAAAAGTTTGAGTCAAAAGAACTATTGGTTTGTTCGATTTACTCAATAAATCTAATTTCTTAATTATCTCTGATCTAAAATCATTCCAATTGGAATCGTTATTATTAATTTTTGGCCCTCTTAATCTAAGCGAATCATACATCGAAAGAATAGATGCATGAACTCTTGCATTCGCAGATCCAAATAAAGGCGAATCAGAATTTCTTTTGATCTTTATAGGTCTTCCNTCCCTTGTCTTTACAAGAATTGANGCAAAATCATATCCGTCGGCAATAGCTGAAGCATAATAGTTAGCNACTCCTGGTCTTATTCGTTCAGGNTGGACAACATAGGGTACAGATTTTATAACTGGGCCCTCACAAGCAGCAACTGTTGCAGCAACAGTAGTGAATCCTGCATACTTCAAAAAATCTCTTCTTGATGTTGAAGCGTCTTCGATTTTAGAATCGTCTTTATTAAAATCTTGAGGTAGTTTATTAGGAAACTCATTTTGCTCAAGATTTTCTACAATAGGATTTTTTTGATCTAACTGATCAACACTTTTCCAATATTTTTTTACTGTAGACATAAACTAAATTTCTATTTTTAATAATGACATTTACCACATTCAAGGCCTCCCATTTGAGCTACGGTTAGTTTTTCAACACCATACTTTTTTGAGAGTTCCTCATGAATTTTAGCATAATACTCATTATTTTCAACTTTTACATTTGTTTCTCTGTGACAATTTATACACCAACCCATTGTTAATGGAGAGTATTGATACATAATCTCCATTTCTTCAACAGGACCGTGACATTTCTGACATTCTATTTCTCCAACCATGACATGTTGAGCGTGGTTAAAATAAACAAAATCCGGAAGGTTATGAATTCTCACCCATTTAACTGGCTCTGTATTTCCGGTATATTCTTGATTTTCTTCATCCCATCCGACTGCTTTGTATAACTTTTTTATTTCATTCGTATAAAAATCCTTGGTGTATCCGTTTTCAAGGTCCTCTTCACCATTATATTCAGCAATATTTTCATGACAATTCATACATACATTGAGTGAGGGTATTCCTGAGTGTTTGGAGACTCTAGCTGATGAATGACAATATTTACATTCAATTTGATTAGCCCCAGCGTGTATTTTGTGTGAGTAATGTATTGGTTGAAGGGGCATATATCCTTGGTCTATTCCAATTTGCATTAAATAACCGTAAACAAAATATGCACTCGATAATAAAAGAAGTATGACACTTGTAAAAACTAAAAATTGATTTTGAACAAATGCCCTCCATAATGGTGTTCTATTTGGTTTTGATTTAGGAACAATTTCTATACCACTGGCTTTTGCGATTCTAATCAAAGTTCTTCTAACTAAAATAAGCATTACAACCAATAGCAATAAAATAACTAGCAGTGCTCCTAAAATAATTTCATTTGTTATTATTGAATTGCTGTCTACAGATCTGACAGGAACGGCTGAGGGATCAACTTTTGGGGCAGGTGGAACGTAATCAGTGTATGCGATAATGTTATCAATATCAGAATTACTTAATTGAGGAAAGGCATTCATAGCACTTTTGTTGTATTCCTCCCATATCGCAACAGCTCTTTCGTCCCCTGACTTGATCATAGCCGAGCTGTTTTTGATCCATTTATACAACCATTCTTTTTCGTATTTTGATGACACACCTCTTAAAGCAGGGCCCACAGCTTTTTTATTTAACTTGTGACAGGCAGCACAATTTGCATTAAAAAGTTTTTTTCCGGCAATGGGATCGAGTTCTTGTGCAACTAAATTTGAGGAAATAAAAGCAAGGCATATCACTAAGATTTTGGTAAACGGATGTATGTCCAATAATCTGGACTTTATGGCTATGGAAACTTGAAATACTACCTGCAAAATATTGGTCATAAATCTTGTGCAAAAGTAATGCAGATAAACCTCATCCTAAAGGGTTTTTTGAGGTTTATAAGTAGAAGTTTACAATTTATATTGATTCTAAATTACGTAATTGTTTTCATTAATTTTCTTGTACCCAAATTAAAATTTTTGTTCATTTGTTTTCAGATAAAAAATTATGAGATTTTTTATAATAACTTTTTTATTTTCAATCAGTTACTCTTTTTCTCAGAAAACTGAAGGAGTATTAAAAATTGATCAAGACAGTCTTGTGTCCAAAATAATAGAATTAAAAATAAAAATTAATGAAGAAGTTTACGCTTCTCAGTTTTATAGCATTCAGCTTTACTATGGGAGCTATGAGAACGCAAAAATAATAGAAAGTAATACCAAGAAAAGATTTCCGGAAGAAACAGTGAGACTAACCTTTGAAACTCCAAATTATAAAGTTCAAATGGGGCCTTACAGGGGTTTCAAAAAATCAAACGATTTACTTAAAAGTGTAAAAAAAATCTATCCGGCAGCATTTTTGATTGAGCCAAAAAATAATTTATAATTTCTTCTTCACAGCGATTTCATTGTAAAACTCTATAGTATCTTCAACCTTGATATCATTATAGTTTTTTATTTGTAAACCACAGTCGTATCCTTTTGCAACTTCTTTAACATCATCCTTAAATCTTTTGAGAGAAACTAGTTCTCCAACGTATTTAACTACTCCATCTCTAATAACTCTTATACCAGAGTTTTTAAATATTTTACCTGAAGTAACCATACAACCTGCAATTGTACCAACCTTTGAAATTTTGAAGGTTTCTCTTATTTCAGCATTACCTGTTATTTCCTCTCTCATTTCAGGAGAAAGCATTCCTTCCATAGCATCTTTAACATCATTTATTGCATCATAAATTATTGAGTAGGATCTTATATCAATTTCTTCCTTATCAGCAATCAATCTTGCATTACCCATTGGTCTTACATTAAAACCAATTATTATAGCATCCGATGCAGAAGCAAGTAAGACATCAGATTCAGTGATAGCTCCAACACCTTTGTGTACAATATTTATTTGAATCTCTTCTGTAGATAGCTTTTGAAGGGAATCAGTTAATGCCTCAACAGAACCATCTACATCCCCCTTGAGTATTATATTTAACTCCTTAAAATCTCCTAATGCAATTCTCCTACCAATCTCATCTAATGTAATATGTCTTTGGGTACGAACATTTTGTTCTCGTAATAACTGAGTTCTCTTAGCTGCAATTTGCTTTGCTTCTCTTTCGTCTTCAATAACACTAAAACTATCACCTGCCTGAGGAGCTCCGTCTAATCCCAAAATAGAAACTGGAGTCGATGGGAATGCTTCATTCATATTATTTCCTCTTTCATTAAACATCGCCTTGACTTTCCCACTTTGTTTACCAGCAAGTATGTAGTCTCCAATTTTCAATGTTCCATTTTGAACTAAAATAGTTGAGACATATCCACGTCCTTTATCAAGAAATGCCTCAACAACAGTTCCTTTAGCTTTTCGATTTTCATTAGCTTTTAATTCAAGTAATTCTGCTTCTAATAAAACTTTTTCTAAAAGATCTTTAACTCCGGTCCCTTTGAGAGCAGAAACATCTTGAGACTGAACTTTACCTCCCCACTCTTCAACCATGAGATTCATACCAGCTAATGCCTCTTTAATTTTATCTGGATTTGCATTTTCTTTATCAACTTTATTTATAGCGAAGACAATTGGAACCGAAGCAGCTTGAGCATGACTTATAGCTTCTTTTGTTTGAGGCATAATATCATCATCAGCAGCTATAACTATAACAGCAATATCAGTAACTTGTGCCCCTCTGGCTCTCATGGCTGTAAAAGCTTCGTGACCAGGAGTATCAAGAAAAGTTATTCTTTGACCTTCCTTCAACTCAACTGAATAAGCACCGATGTGTTGTGTTATACCTCCAGATTCACCAGCTATTACATTTTCTTCACGAATGTGATCTAAAAGTGAGGTTTTGCCGTGATCAACATGACCCATAACAGTAACAATAGGTGCTCTTTGTATTAAATCCTCTGGAGCATCAACCTCCTCAACATCTTCAATATTTTCCTCTAAATCAGTTTTTACAAAATCAACTTGATAACCAAACTCATCAGCCACAATAGTAAGCGTCTCAGCATCTAATCTTTGATTCATTGTTACCATTATCCCCAAAGACATGCATGCTGAAATAATTTCAGTGGAGCCAACATCCATTAGAGTAGCAACTTCACCAACAGTAATAAACTCCGTAACCTTAATAATTTTACTTTCTGCCTCTTGAATCGCTTGTTCTTCTTCTGACTTTTGACGATGTTGAGATCGTTTATCCCTCCTGTATTTTGCACCCTTTGATTTAGTGGATTTACCTTGCAGTTTTTCTAAAGTTTCTCTTATTTGTTTTTGAACTTCCTCCTCGCTGGGTTCAATTTTATTTACCTGGGGTTGACGAGGGCCTTTTGGGCCTTTTTTATTTGTGTTAAAAGATGTTGGTTTGGTTTTGGATTGACTTTGAGTTATTCTTTTTCTTTTTTTCTTTCTGGCATCCTCAACATTTTTTTCTTTTTTATTTACATCCTCTAAATTAATTGTTTCTCCTGTTTTCTTTGGACCTGATAGTTTCTGATATTTGGTCTTGATATTTGAATCTATTTCATTATTGGCGGGTTTATCAATTATAGATTCTTCTGGTTTAGATTTTTTTTCTGTATTTGATCTTTCAACTTGTTCATTTTTTACTTCAGGAATATCCTTTGAAATAAGATCACTCTTTTCTTGTTTTAATGAAATTTTAGACTCGTCTTTTTCGTTTGTTTTGGGCTTTATATTTGATCCTCTTTTCAAGCTCTNAAGATCAATTTTTCCAATAGATTTTGGCTTTTCAATCTCTACTTTTGAAGATTTTAAAGTTTCTTTTTTTAATTGGAGTTCAACTCTTTCTTTCTCTAACTTCTCTTGAATNAATCTAAGCTTTTCTTTTTCTTTTCTCTTTTCTTCAGTGATTTCAGCTGACTCGTCTTTTTTAGATTTATCTGTTTCAAACTCGTCTAAAAGTAACTGATATACTTCATTAGAAATTTTTGTAGTTGGTCTAGCTTCAATTTGAATATCTTTTTTTGATAAATGATCGACAACCCTGTCTAAAGAAATATTTAATTCTCTTAAAACCTTGTTTAATCTAATACTTGATTTTTCAGCCATTTTTTGAATAATTCTCAAATTTAATTAAAAATAGAGCTTAAGCGCATCTATTATTCATCAAATTCTTCATTTAAAATTTTAATTACTTCCTTGATTGTTTCCTCCTCTAAATCAGTTCTTTTTATNAGATCTTCCTGAGATAGCTCGAGGATACTTTTTGCTGTATCAAGACCCACTTTATTAAACTCATCTATCACCCACCCTTCAATTTCATCACTGAATTCTTTAAGCTCAACATCTTCTTCCATTCCTTCTCTATAAACATCAATTTCATAGCCAGTGAGCTTACCAGCCAACCTAATATTATAGCCACCTTTTCCTATTGCTTTAGAAACCTCGTCAGGGTTTAAAAAAACTTGNACNCGTTTATTTTCCTCATCNATCTTTAAAGAATTTATTTTTGCTGGACTTAATGATCTAGTTATAAANAATTGAAGATTGTTAGTATAATTAATTACATCAATATTTTCATTTCCTAATTCTCTTACAATTCCATGGATCCTTGAACCTTTCATTCCTACACAAGCTCCAACAGGATCAATCCGATCATCGTATGAATCTACNGCAACCTTTGCTTTTTCTCCAGGTATNCTAACTGCCTTTTTTATTGTAATTAGACCATCAAAAACCTCAGGTATTTCTTGTTCAAAAAGCTTTTCTAAAAACTTTGGAGAAGTCCTAGATAAAATAATTCTGGGTTTGTTTCCCCTTAACTCAACAACATCAATAACCCCTCGAAGATTATCTCCTTTTCTAAAAAAATCATTTGGAATTTGACGATCCTTGGGTAAAATTATTTCATTTCCATCATCATCTAATAATATCACCTCTCTGCTTCTTATGTGATGAACCTCGGCGGTATATAATTCCCCAACTCTGTCTTTAAATTGATTAAAAATATTTGTACTGTCGTGTTCAAAAATTTTAGAAATTAAATTTTGACGTAAAGTCTGGATTGTTCTTCTTCCAAGATCTATAAGCTTTACTTCCTGAGACACATCCTCTCCAACTTCAAAATCAGATTCAATTTTTTGAGCTTCAGAAAGTTCAATTTCTTGATTTGGATCTTCTACTTCTCCGTCTTTTACAACTATACGATTTCTAAAAATTTCTAAATCACCTTTGTCTGGGTTAATTATTATATCAAAGTTTTCATCAGACCCATATTTTCTCTTTAATGTATTTCTAAATACTTCTTCCAAAATAACCATTAAGGTTACCCTGTCTATCATTTTTTCATCCTTAAAATCTGAAAATGAATCAATTAAATTTAAATTTTCCATGTTTTTAAAAATTTATAATCACTTTTGCTTCCAATATTTCTGAATATTCTAAAAGCTTACTTTTTATTTTAGTTATTTTTCCGTTACCAATTAGTTTTGGTTCTCTTTGTTTCCACTGAATTAAAATTTCAACTTCGTTAGCTGAAACTAATTTTCCTTTAAACTTATTTTTATCTAAATCAGTTACAGATAAAATTCTGTTTATATTTTTTTTGTATTGTCGTCTATCAACAAATGGATCTTCAGCTCCAACTGATGAAACTTCAATAGCAAAATCATGATCATCTCTGTCTAAATTGTTTTCAATTTCTCTACTTATAATTATGCAATCATTTATCGAAACGCCATTATCTCCATCTAAAATTATTTTTATTTTATTATCAATGCTGATACTAAAACTTATTAAAAATAACTTCGGATATTTCTTTAAAGAATTTCCTAATAATTGATCTACTTTTTTTTTAAAATTCATTTAAAAAAAAAGGTGACCCTANGGTCGCCTTTCAGAATTTCCGTTTTGCAATNCAAATATATACTTTTTTAACAAAATTACAATCTAATAAAATGGTATTGTTTTCCTACATTTGTTTTTTCTTAAAAAAAATAGANNCGTAATGANCTCNAATCTTCTCAAATCTGGACTNGTTTTTTCNANATTGAAACAAAAAAATAAGNCTCCGTTTGAAAAACTTTTTGATNTTTTTAAAGAANTAATTACACATACCTCAGGAGANTTCGATGANGCAATAGATTGGCTCAGAGAATTAGATAAAGAGTATAAANTAACAGATGAAAANTANACAATTGATGATTTTATTGANGACCTATTAAANAANGGTTTTGTAAAAGAAGAAATTGATACTGNTGGTNAAGGTGGAAAAGGAATTGGATTAACGGCTAAAACTGAAAAGTTNCTNAGNGAACATGCTTTAAAACAAATTTTTGGAAAATTAAAAAAGTCTGGNCCTGGAAACCACAGAACAAAACAAATGGGTTCAGGAGATGAATCGAATGGTGAGCTAAAATCGTATCAATTTGGTGATTCAATTGAGAAAATTTCTGTAACTGAAAGTATGAAAAATGCACATTTACGATCTGGAATTGATGAATTCAAATTACATAGAGAAGATTTAGTAGTTGAAGATTCCCAACATAAAACACAAATGAGTACTGTTCTTATGATAGACATAAGTCACAGTATGATTTTATATGGAGAAGACAGAATTACACCAGCCAAAAAAGTTGCCATGGCACTATCGGAACTTATAATCACAAGATATCCTAAGGATACACTGGATATAATAGTATTTGGCAATGATGCTTGGACCATACCTCTAAAGGATTTACCATACCTAAAAGTTGGACCTTACCATACAAATACAGTTGCAGGTTTAGAATTAGCAATGGATATTCTTCGAAGGAAAAAAAATACGAATAAACAAATATTTATGATTACAGATGGGAAACCAAGCTGCATAAAATTACCCGATGGGGATTATTACAAAAATAGTGTAGGATTGGATGATAGAATTTTAGAACTCTGCTATAATATGGCCAGAACTGCAAGAAGACTTCATATACCAATTACAACATTTATGATTGCCTCTGATAGTTACTTACAAAGATTTATAAAGGTTTTTACTGAAATTAATTTAGGTAAAGCATTTTATACAGGGTTAAATAATTTAGGGGAAATGATTTTTGAAGATTATGAAAAGAATAGAAAAAAGAAGCTAGGATAAATAAAAATGAGAAACATCAAAAATATAGGCGAATTAAAAAAAATAGGNTATCAACCGAAAACTATTAGAGACGAATTATCTGATAATTTGAAAAACAATTTGCGTTCAAATAAAAATAGTTTTGAGGGNTTAATTGGTTACGACAATACAGTTATTCCTGATTTAGAAAGAGCAATACTTTCAAATCATAATATAAACCTCTTAGGTCTTAGAGGTCAGGCAAAAACNAGAATAGCAAGACAAATGACCAATCTTTTAGACGAATGGATCCCNGTNGTNGAAGGATCCGAAATNAATGACGATCCAATTGAGCCAATATCTAACTTCGCTAAAGAGAAGATAAAAAAACTGGGGGATAAAACTCCTATCTATTGGATGCACAGAAGTGAAAGGTTTTATGAAAAGTTAGCTACTCCAGANGTAACTGTTGCAGATCTTATAGGTGACATTGATCCCATAAAAGCAGCAACTTTAAAATTATCTTATGCAGATGAAAAAGTTATTCATTTTGGAATGATACCAAGAGCCCATCGTTGTATTTTTGTCTTAAACGAATTACCAGACTTACAAGCTAGAATCCAAGTTGCTCTTTTTTCAATTCTTCAAGAAAAAGAAATACAAATAAGAGGTTTTAAATTAAGATTACCCATAGAGTGTCAATTAATTTTTACAGCAAATCCAGAGGATTACACTAATAGGGGTAGTATAGTTACTCCTCTNAAAGACAGGATTGGCTCACAAATTTTAACACATTACCCCCGTAACAGATCATTTGCAAAGAAAATCACCATACAAGAAGCTAAAAAAGCAATTTCAAAAACAGATAAAATTTATATTCCTGAATTAGCGTATGATATTATCGAACAAATTGGTTTTGAAGCAAGAAAAAGTGATTATATAGATCATAAAAGCGGCGTGAGTGCNAGAATGAGCATAACCTCATTAGAAAATTTGATAAGTTCAGCTGAGAGGAGAATATTAATTAATAATGAATCTAAAACAACCATTAGATTATCAGATTTTTCTGCTGTTATTTCTGCTATAAATGGAAAAGTTGAACTTGTTTATGAAGGGGAACAAGAGGGGGCTGAACAAATCTCATACTACCTAATTTCACAATCAATAAAAACAATCTTCCCAGAATTTTTTCCAAAAATTGAAAAATTAGAAAAACCTGACGCAAAAGGTCCATATGAAGAATTATTAGCATGGTTTTTTAAGGATAATCAACTATACATTGATGATAATTTTAGCGATGATGAATATAGAAATACGCTAAAAAGTATAAAGCCACTTGAAAAATTTATTAAAAATCATAAGCCCAATTTAGTTGATGATGAGAAATATTTTATGATGGAATTTTTACTTTGGGGTCTTGAAGCAAATAAAAAATTGAACAAATATAGAAGTCTGGATGGATTTGAATTTAAGGATAGTTTAGGTAGCTATATAAGTAAGCTTTAAGAATTATTACATTCTTTCCTTAATTTCAATAAAAAGACCTATTAGCAAACATAAAACAACTGTAGCTATAACGATTCCTCCTACACCCATATGATGTGTTTTTAATTATAGTTGGCCTACTAGGGCTCGAACCTAGACTCTTCTGGACCAAAACCAGACGTGTTACCAGTTACACCATAGGCCAATTGGTCTGCAAATTTAATTTAAAATTCTTTTTATCTTAAAAAAAAGTAATTTTATTTTTTATTCTCTTTTCAATAGATATTGGATTCAATTTGATTTAAAAAAAATTAAAGTATACCTTATTAATATGTATTTTCGTGTTCCGAATAACAGGTTAAATGGATAATAAATCTTTCACTTTCTGGAATAGATTATTTGGCTTATTAGTTTTCTCAATAGCCCTTTCAACTTATGTAATGACAGTTGAACCCACTGCGAGTTTTTGGGATGCAGGTGAGTATATATCAACCTCCGCTAAATTACAAGTGGGTCACCCTCCTGGAGCTCCACTATTTCAAATGCTTGGAGCAGTCTTTGCATCATTTGCTCAAAACCCTGAGAAAATCGCATTAATGGTTAATATGATGTCTGTTTTTTCAAGTGCTTTTACCATTTTATTCCTTTTTTGGACCATAACGTTATTGGTTAGCAAAATTTACCCTTTTGATAATCATAAAAGTGCTTCTGAAAAATTTGTTTTTTTTGCTAGTGCATCTGTAGGTGCTCTCTCTTTATGCTTTTCTGATAGCTTTTGGTTTAACGCAGTTGAAGCAGAAGTATATGCAATGGCTATGCTTATTCTTTCGATTTTATTTTATTTGGCATTGAAATGGGAAAAAGAAATGAATACTCCAAGAGGTGACAGATGGTTGTTATTGATCTCATTTGTAATTGGTCTTTCCTTTGGAGTTCACTTCATGGGATTACTTACAATTCCAGCGATTGGAATGTTATACTATTTTAAAAATTATAAAAAAGTAACTTTTAAAGGATTCATTTTAGCAAATCTAATATCAATTGCCATTCTTC
>PAHL01000010.1 GCA_002711185.1 Flavobacteriaceae bacterium | reverse complement strand
GAATAATAAAAAAAGAAATGAAAAAACGATCCAAACTTCTTGAACAAGTAGGAGCCAGAATATTAGATAGTATTTTTTTTGAACACAAAAACATTCTCAAAGCTAAAGTTGAAGTTGCAAAGGTGAACCCACCGATAGGAGGTGATGTTGAATCCGTCTCTATAATTCTTAAAAGAAATAAAAATTCAAAATAATAAGTGTTATTTTTACACTAACGGCATCGTGGCCGAGTGGCTAGGCAGAGCTCTGCAAAAGCTTGTACAGCGGTTCGAATCCGCTCGATGCCTCTAACAACAAGCCCATTTTTAAAATGGGTTTGTTTATTTCATCATAATTATTTTCCCGCCAAAGGACGTTTTTGTTACTGTCTTTTTGGGTTTCTCATAAACCCTAACGGTTGATCCTGTTGAAGCATTAGCGTCAAATAAGAGTGATGCCCTAGCATAAACTAATGAACCTAAGCTTGCTTTAACTTTAGCTTGTTTTGAATCCAGATCCTCTGAAGAACATATACCTCCTGTACTAGCAATGATTTCTATAACAGTTGTTTTTCCTTTCAAATCAACAGACCCTCCTGAAAAAACCTCAACAGTTGTTTTTTCTGTATCCAAAGCCGCTTCAAGGGAAGACCCTTCTTGAACTTTAATTTCTATGCTTGTTTGAGCTAAAGGTTCTTTTGCCTTTAATATTCCGCCCTGGAAGAGCTTAATTTCTTCGATTGGTTTATTTGAATAGAGGTTTACATAAACCCTGTCAATGGAAAGTTTTCTGTCGAGTCCCTGTCTAAGCTTTAAAACACCATTTTTTATTTTATATCCAAAAGCTGAAGCATCCTTGTTGTTTGAGGTTAAAACAATTTTATTTAACTTTCCTTTTATTAAATTAACATCTATGCCTTGATACACATAAATAGAAGAGTATTCTCCTGGTATTATTATTTCTTTAGCCTCTTGAGCCTTCAGAAAAGAGAAAGATATAGCAATAATAAAAAATTTTATTTTTTTCATTTATTCTTTTATTTAATTATTTTCTAAAATAAAATCAAGATGTTTGTTTAACATATCGGCCTTTTTTACAACAATCTCTATGGGGTCTCCAAGCTTAAATGTTTTTCCATAAGAATACCCTTCAAGCTGATGTTTATTTTGATCATATAAATAGTGGTCGCCCTTGATGGTTTTAATTGAAATCATTCCTTCACATTTATTTTCTGTAATCTCAACATAAATACCTCTTTCCGTTACTCCTGAAATCACTCCATTATATCTTTGGCCAACTTTATCCTTCATATATTTTATTTGCATAAACTTTATGGAGTCTCTTTCCGCCTTAACAGAAATCTGTTCTTTATAAGAAGAATGAATACAAGCTTCTTCAAGAACTTCTTTATCCTCACTTTTTCCTCCTGTTATGTATTTTTCTAGGAGTCTGTGCGTTAATATGTCTGGATACCTTCTTATTGGTGATGTAAAATGGGAATAACTATCAAAGGCTAGCCCGTAGTGCCCTATATTTTCTGTAGTATATACTGCCTTAGACATTGACCTAATGGTTAGGGTGTCAATCATGTTTTGTTCTGGCTTTCCTTTTATTTGTAGAAACAAATTATTTAGTGATTTGTTTAAATTTTTATTATCTGTATCTAATTTATAACCAAAGCTACTAACTATCTCTTTTAAGTTTTTTATTTTATCATCGTCTGGGCGATCATGAACTCTATATATAAATGATTTTGCAGGTTTTTTTCTTTTAATATATTCTGCCACTTTTTTGTTGGCAAGTAACATAAACTCTTCAACTAGTTTATTAGCATCCTTAGATTCTTTTAATCTTATTCCTGTGGGCTCCTTTTTGCTGTTTAGACTAAAACCTACCTCTACTTTGTCGAAAGAGAGGGCGCCTTTTTTCATTCTTGCATTTCTTAGAGATTTAGCAATTGTATTTAAATCTAAGATAGCTTGTAATATTTCTTCTGATACTGAATATTCCTTTTTTTCAAGTGCTACTTCTTTATCAATTTTTGTTTTTTTATTTTCAATTAACAACTGTGCTTCCTCATAAGAAAACCTTTTATCTGAATTTATAATTGTCTTACCGAACCATTCAGAATATATTTTTCCTTTTATATCTATTTCAAAAACAGCTGAAAACGTAAGTTTTTCTTCATTTGGTCTCAGAGAACATAAGTTATTAGACAAGGCTTCTGGCAACATTGGCACTACTCTGTCTACCAGATAAACTGATGTTGCTCTCTTGTACGCTTCTTTTTCTAATTCACTGTTTTCCCTTAAAAAGTGAGAAACATCAGCTATGTGTATACCAACTTCAATTAAATTGTTTTTTGTTTTCTTAAAAGATATAGCATCGTCAAAATCTTTCGCATTGACAGGGTCTATAGTAAAAGTTAAGACATCCCTGAAATCTTTTCTTTTATTTATTTCTTCTTCTAATATTCTATTATCTATTTTCTCCGCATCATTAATAATATTAGCACCAAAGCTACTAGGAAGATCATAGTCATACAAAATCGCATCCATTTCTACGTCAGCGTCACCGGGCTTTCCTAGTGCTTTTATTATTTTACCAAAGGGTGAATGCGCTCTTTCTGGCCAATCTGTAATTTTAACCACAACCTTATCCCCGTTTTTTGCTTTACTTATTTCTTTTGGAGGCAAAAAAACATCTGTATACATTTTTGGACCTCTTGTCTGCACAAAACCAAACTCTTTTTTGTTTTGCACTACACCAACATATTCGTGCTTTGCTCTTTCAATTATTTCAGTTACTTCACCTGATATTTTATTATTCTTATCTCTTCTTTCATAAACATAAACCTTTACCCTGTCTTTATNTANGGCTTTATTTAGTTTCTTTTTTGATATGAATATATCCTCGCCACTTGATAATAGATATCCATTTCCTGAACTAGTAATGTCCAATGCTCCATATTTATATTTCTTCTCTTCTACCTTAAATCTGTATTGCCCTTCTTTTATTTTAATTATTTTATTTAAATTATTTAATTTTCTTAAAGCAACTACAAGTTTTTCTTTATCCTTTATATTTTTGATTTCAAGGATCCTCGATAATTGCTTATAGTTATACTTTTTCTTTTTATTTTTTTTTAATATGCTTAAGATCTTAGATTCTAATTCCCTTTTTTTCTTATTTGACATTTCATAGTTTCTATTGCTAAAGTATAAATTAAAAGACTCTGTACTTTATAAACTACTATAAACATATCTACATTCTTTTTGAAAAATAAATTTAATATTTGCCTATAATAATAGCATGTTAATATATGATATAAGTTTATTTGAAGAATTAAGTAAATTAAAAAAGAAGTAAGATATAATGAATTATAAACATGAAAAAATTTTATAAAAATCTAATAATTAATTATTTAAAGAAACTTTAAACAACTGTTGATAATNATATTTAGTTAATAAAATAATTTAAAAATAGAGAAATAAATGTTNGTATCAATTGGAATATTGTTTAAATAAAAGTTAAAAATAAAGACAACTAGAAAGAAAAAAATATAATTTATTTGTAAGCAAAAAAGAACAATAAAAAAGAAAAAAAAGTTATTTTACTTATTAACAGGTATTAAAACAATACTAACAATTTTTATTAACCAAAAAATAGATTTGTAATTTTAAAAAAAAAAAAAATGATAATAGCAATCGGCAATGATCATGCAGGGGTAGAAATGAAAAATAAAATAATAAAGCACTTAGAAGAAAAAGGGTATGAATTTAAAAACTTTGGAACAGACAACAAGGAAAGTGTAGACTACCCTGATCACATTCATCCACTTGCTGCCTTTGTATCCAGCACAAAGAAAGCTTTAGGGATTGTAATATGTGGAAGCGGTAATGGAGCGGCCATGACAGCAAATAAGAACATGGGAATAAGGGCTGCTCTTTGTTGGTCAGAAGAGCTATCTGTTTTAGCACGTCAACATAATGATGCTAATATAATTAGTATACCAGCGCGTTTTGTTTCTTTAGACGAGGCAAAAAGGATGATAGATACTTTTATTAAAACTCCTTTTGAAGGAGGAAGACACAAAAAAAGAGTTGATAAAATATCTACATAGAGTAATGGTAAAATATACCCATCAGAATTTTAAGGAGCTTAGTGCTTACCAGGTTTATAATATATTAAAGCTTCGAAGTGAAGTTTTCATAATTGAGCAAAACTGCATATATCAAGACTTAGATGAAAAAGACTTAGAGGCTGTTCATGTTTTAGTTAAAGAAAAAGAACAGCTAATAGGGTATTCAAGAATATTAAAAANAGGNGTATCATATCAAAAATACAGCTCAATAGGAAGGGTGGTTGTAANAAAAGAAAAAAGAAAAAAATCTATCGGAATAAAATTAATGGAGTTTTCNATTAAGACGTGCAAAGATTTANANCCAAATGAAGTTATAANAATATCAGCACAGACATATTTAAAAAAGTTTTATGAAAAACAGGGNTTTATACAGAAAGGAGAAAATTATATGGAGGACGGAATCCCCCACTGTGCTATGTATTTAGAGGAATATTAGAAAAAACGGAAACGATAGCTTTTTTAATTTCAAGATAAGAAANAACCTCAGAGCTAGAGTATATAAGCAGATACAAGCCNANAGGAAAATTTTTTTTAAATAGAGCAGAATCTTGATATAAAAAATGTTTTATTCTCCTACGAATCAAGTTTCTGTTCACAGCCGAAGGTATCTTCTTCTTGGGAACAATTATAGCAACCCCCGGTAAATCAGCCCCCCCTTGAATATATTTGACAGAAAAAACATTGCTTTTTAAAAAAGTTCCTTTGGCGAAAATTTTTTTTATAACGGTTTTTGATTTCAAGCGAAAAAACATTAAACCCTATCTTTTATTCGCAGAATAATTATTATTTCCTCTTTCTATATCAGCCATATAAAATGAAGGGTCAATAACAATTGTTGAAATTTCACCTTTATTCTTGTTTATAGTAAGGCTATAGTTTGGAAAGGCCCAGGCCCAGTCTTTTTCGACAACCCAGCGCAGTCCTTGATAAGGATTCTTTTTTTCTCCTCGCATCAAAGCAATAGGAATATAGTGCATCTCTTGGCTACCGTCTTTGAATGTAACTAAAACATCAAGAGGCATTGGAGTCGAGCCTATTCTTTCAAGAACAACCAGAGTTTTATCGTTTACCTCATTTACGGCTCGTATTGCATAATCAATTGTATTTATTGTTTGCGTCCAATCCGTTATATACCATTTAAGCTGAATTCCAGAAACAGATTCAGCAACCCTTCTAAAATCATTAGGGGTAGGATGTCTAAACTTGTGCAAAGAATAATAGTTTTTAATTGTTTTAGCAAGATTTTCAGGCCCAATTATATAGCCAAGCTGAGCTAAAAACACAGCTCCTTTGCTATAAGCCGTTGCCTCGTACCCGAAATTGAAGTCGTATCGATTTGAGTTTGTTGATTGTGGCTGTTCTTTTCCAGAAGTTGCTAGTTGGAAATATCTATTATATGATGATATTAATGGAAAAGAAGCGTTTTCTTCCAATATTATATCCTCTGCTATTGTTGAAATATACGAAGTAAATCCTTCGTCCATCCATTCGTGCTTCAGTTCGTTAGTAGCAAGAACGTGCTGAAACCATGAATGGGCTAATTCATGAGCAGTAACCCCAGCAAGACTCCTAAAGCTTCTTTCTCCAGATATCAGAGTTAGCATTGCATATTCCATTCCGCCTTCGCCTCCTTGAACAACGTTATATTCTTTATAAGGATAAGCACCTATAGTATTATTAAAAAAACGCATAAAATCAGCTGTTTTTGGCTGAAGACGCTTCCAGTTTTCTATTATGTCCGGATTATTTTTGTAAAAAAAACGAAGAGTTACATTGTTTGGGCCAGGAAAAGTATCATGGATATAATCAGGGTCAGCAGCCCAAGTAAAGTCGTGAACTGAGGGAGCTATAAAGCGCCAAGAAAGTTTTTTTCCTAACGGATTCTTTTGAACCCCCCCATACCCGTGACCATAATTTTCTGGATTTTGCAGATAACCACTGGCAGCAACCGTATATTCTTTATCAATTTTAATTGTAACATCAAAATCACCCCAAACACCATGGAACTCTCTTCCAAGGTAAGGCTCAGCATTCCACCCATCGTAGTCATATTCTGCTAACTTAGGATACCATTGAGACATAGATATAGCCACTCCTTCATCAGACTCTCTTCCTGCACGATTTATAACCTTTGGAAGCTGCCCTATAAAATCCATTGTTAATACGGTTTTTCCCCCCGGAAGTATCGCTGTGTTTAAAGGGACCTCGAGTATAGTTTCTGAATCCACAGGAGAGAGTAAAATACCGTCTTGTTTAAGCTTTAAAGANNTGATATATCCTTGCTCGTTCTCTTTTAGACTGTCTATGNTGGGCATGTATTGAAACCTTACATTTATATCTTTTCCCGTTTTGACTCTTGTTGCCATTTCACTTCCTGGTTTAAAAGCATTAAAAAACATATGATAAAAAACCTTATTTATTGTATCAGGAGAGTTATTAGTATAAATTAGTCTTTGAGAGCCTTTGTATTTAAATGTTTTCACGTCAACATCTACAAACATTTTATAGTCGACAGCTTGTTGCCAATAATTTTGAGAAAAAACATAGTTCGAGCTGAAAAACAGTAATAACAACAAGTAAAGCCTTAACATATTCAAAAATCTTAACATTGCAAAAGTAAACATTTCGAATTTAAAAAAAATCTTTAATTGTTGAGCAATAATCTAACCTAACACCCTTCTCTGTTTTTTTTAGAAAAGCCAATTCATTATCAGGGTCATGCTCCATAAAAAGAATCCAGTTGTTTTTTTCTGCTTTTTTTAAAAAAGCGCCCTTTTCTTCAAGAGTTAGAAGGGGACGTGTATCATAACTCATGATATAGGGCACAGGAATATGACCAACGGTGGGAATAAGGTCTGCGGCAAAAACAATGGTTTTCTCTTTATACTCAATTACAGGGAGCATTTGTCTTTCAGTGTGACCATCAAAAATCAAAACATTAAACCCAAGAGAGGAAGCTCTTATCAAGGAGTTTTTTCCCTTGATAAGCTTTAATTGTCCACACGACTCTATTGGCTCTATGTTTTCAGGAAGGAAAGAAGCTTTTTCTCTGATATTTGGTTTTTGCGCCCAACCCCACTGACCTTCGTGAACCCAGTAGTGTGCATTTTTGAAAGAAGGAACCAGCATTCCTTTTGGCCCTCTTTTTATTGCACCACCACAATGATCAAAATGTAAGTGTGTTAATAAAACGTCAGTAATATCATCAGGGTGAAATCCAATTTCTTTTAAAGAGCTTTTAATATTGTAATTGCCCCAAAGCGCATAATGCTTAAAAAAACTATTAGGCTGTTTATTACCCAGCCCAGTATCTACTAGGGTTAGTCTATTACCGTCCTCTATAAGAAGAGAGCGAGCCGACATAGATATTCTATTTAAGCTGTCTGGCTGGTTCGTTTTTTCCCAAATAGCTTTCGGCACAACACCAAACATGGCGCCACCATCTAGTTTAAAGTTTCCTGTTTGGACGCTGTATAAATTCATGATTTAAGTTTTATTCTTTAGGGCCATATTTTTTATTTAATAATAGCATTAATTCTTTTGCAAATGAAATAAGACTTTTTATTTCTTGCAGACTTAGAAGACGACTTTTGCCCTTAATTAGAATTTTACCCTCAGAAGACTCAATTCTAAAATAAGCATGGCTTTCAAAGAAAAAAACAAGTTCTGCATCAAATAAGTTTTTAAGCTCAACTGAATCTACCCCGCTAAGGAAGAATCTATTAGAAAAATCAGGGTACATCTCGAAATTTACCTCGTCATAGCTTGTCTGATCCCCAAGCCCGCTGAAAATAAAATCTTTTTCTATAATAAAGACAGGAATAGCGTGTTCTGTTTTGATTAGTAAAAAAGTACTAAGAAGATTATCCTTTGCTATAAAAGCCCCTTCACTATATGACAAATCAAAAATACTAAACCCTTCACTATCTTTTGCCAGTTCATTATATTGATAGTTAATCGTTTTTGTCTTAAAATATTTAAAACTTTCTAATAATTTTGTNTCTAGAGATGGGTCTGGAAAATAGCTCCAAAACTGATTCTTGGCAAAATTTTTGAGAGAAATCTGTCTTTTTGTAAGATTATTTTGAAATTTAAAAAAATCGAAAGAAGGTAAATTTTTTCTTATTGCAAAAGGATGTTGAGTGTTAGCACTATGAGAATCTAAACCAATCACTTCGATACCACCTCCTTTTTTCTCAAAAACACTAATATATTCGCTAAGCCCCTCCATAACAGTGTGGTCTACGAAGTCACAAAGAGAGAAGTCAATTATTACATTAGAAGTTTCTGGAATCTCATCAAGTTTTTTTTTAAGTTTAAAAAAATTAAGAAAATTGCAAAAGTTTTTAACGCTTAAATAATAATTTCCTGTCTCAGCTTCTAGATACATTAGCACATTTGGCTTCAACCAGTTTCTGCTAAAAAGAAAAAAACTATTATTTAAATATACATGGATTAAAAAAGTAAATAAGATACCAGTAGCTATACCAACTACAATTCCATTTGTAAGGGTTATCACGAATGTAATAATAAAAATGGCCGCTTGTTCTCTTCCAATCTTAAGAATTCTGATAAAATTATCTGGGGCAGCAAGCTTATAGCCCGTATACACCAATATTGCAGCTAAAGAAGGAAGCGCGATACGTTCTATCAAGTCTTGAAAAATCAAAACAAANACTAGAAGAAACATTGCGTGAGTAAAATTTGAAGTCCTATTGCTCCCTCCATTGTTAACGTTTACNGAACTCCTTGCAATTACCGTGACGACGGGAAGCCCGCCAATTAANCCACTAAGAGTAGTTGCAANNCCAAGAGANCTAAGATCCTTATTAACGTTAGATCTTCTTTTTTGTGGGTCAAGTTTATCGACAGCCTTTATACTTAATAGAGATTCAATACTTGCAATTAAAGTAATTGAAATTACAGTTGTTATAAANTCTAAAGAGCCAATTAAACTGTAGTCTGGTGCAGGGATGTTAGTTACAATATTTTTTGGAAGACGAATCATTAAGCTCTCTGAAATANTATACAAACCATCAGTAAAAAATTCTAGGTAAAAAGAAACTCCTACAGCAAAAACAATTACCCACATAGGAGCAGGAACCATTCGAAAAAGTGGGCTTCTTAGTCTGGAGTAAAAAATTAAAACCACCAAGGAAAACAAACCAAGAAACACAGGGATCCAGAAATATAAAGTTAAGTTCGAAAACAAAAAAGATAGAGTGTCAGGAACTTTAGACAAAACGTTTAAAGGAGCGCCATTTACAGTTGTCACACCCAGCATTACGTGTAATTGCTTTGCTAAAATTCCAATTCCGATTGCCGCAAGCATACCTTGCAGAGATGAAGAAGGAAAAAACTCACTTAGAGCACCAAGCCTGAACACACCAAATAAAAACATCAAAACTCCTGAAAAAACGATTGCAGCAAGGGTATATAAATAGCCTTGATACAAGTCTCCATTTCCGAGTGATGTTATAGAGTAAAGAAGCACAANAACCAATCCATTACCCGGCCCAGTAATAGTTAGGTTTGACCCCCCAAANATCGAACAAATTACACCACCTACAATTGAAGCAATAACCCCAGCAATAGGAGGGGCCTCAGAGGCTATTGCTAGACCCAAACCAAGAGGNAGGGCGACAAGGGAAACAACAAACCCTGAAAAAATATTTNTGGGAAGTGAACTTAAAAATGATATTCCCCCACTTTTTTTAATCATTTTTTTTCATTTTGACAATTAAAACATCAGTGGGGATTTCCGAAAGTATGTATTCTAAGTCCTTTGGAAAAAGCTTACTCCATAAAGACATTCTTTTTTCTTCAGAGTTTATAACNAATAAATCAGCCCTTGCCACCCTGGCGTAATGTCCAATAGAGTAACCTCTAGTACCAAAAATACTTTGAGAATTCACTTGTTTGTTTTTCAAAAGAAGCGAAGGGATAGACTTCATGATTTCAGAGATTCTTAGCTCCTCTTTCTTGGTGACTTCCTCTCTTTTTTTTGTGGCTTTCTTAAGGCTAATATCGTCATCAACATTAACATTTATTTCAGACTGGTTGATCTCATCAACTAATGTAATTTTTGGTATTTTTAATTTATCTGCATATTCAAATGCAGACGATATAGTGTCTATTGTTTGAGAGCTCTTAAAAGCATTAACGACTATATGTTTTTTGGCAACCATTTCAACACTTGGTTTAATTAAAAGCAAAACAGAACAGGGTGATTTTCGGGTAATTTTCCTTGCGATTGAACCTAAGTAAAACTTTAATACATTTTCTCTTTGCAAAGCACCAAGCAGAAGTAAATCAATATTATTTTTTTTACATTGAGTAATTATAGTTTTTACCGCATCCCCCTCTTTCCATATAACAATAATGTTTTTTGGTTTTATTGGTGAAAGATTTAAAATGTCATTCAGCTTAGTATTTTTTAAGTGTGTTTTTTTCCCAACATGAAGAAAATATAGCGATCCATTTAAGCTATTTGATAAACGAAGAGCTTCAAAAACATTTGCCTTTAAATTGGGAGAAAAAGCAAAACCAATTAATATGTTTTTAAATCGTGTTGATTTCAATTTCAGCTATTGAGTTCTCTTAATATACAAAAAAAAGGTTTGTAAAAAACAGGGATAGATTACCTTAATCATTTAACTTGAGAACAGCCATAAAAGCCTGTTGAGGAATTTCAACATTTCCAATTTGTCTCATTTTCTTTTTACCCTTTTTTTGTTTTTCTAATAGCTTTCTTTTCCTTGAAATGTCACCGCCATAGCATTTAGCAGTAACATCTTTTCTAAGAGCTTTAATAGTTTCCCTAGAAATAATTTTAGCTCCAATAGCAGCTTGAACTGGAATATCAAATTGCTGTCTAGGAATCAACTCTCTTAACTTTTCACACATTTTTTTTCCGATACTATATGCGCTTTCAGCATGAATAAGTGCAGAAAGGGCATCAACCTGATTGCCGTTTAATAAAATATCTACTTTTACAAGCTTAGAAACTTTAAAACCGATGGGGGAATAATCAAATGAAGCATATCCTTTTGACACAGTTTTTAGTCTGTCGTAAAAGTCGAAGACAATTTCTGCAAGTGGTAGCTCAAAAACCAACTCAACCCTTAAAGGGGTAAGGTATGTTTGATTTTTAATTATTCCTCTTTTTTCAATGCAAAGAGACATTACATTTCCAACAAAATCTGATTTTGTTATTATAGATGCTTTGATATAGGGTTCCTCGACACGATCTAAAAAAGAGGGGTCAGGTAGGTCAGAAGGATTATTAACAAGAACAATATCTTTCGGGTTTTTTTTAATATAAGCTTGATAAGAAACATTTGGGACTGTAGTAATTACTGTCATTGAAAACTCTCTCTCTAGTCTCTCTTGAATTATTTCCAGATGTAACATGCCTAAAAACCCACAACGAAAGCCAAATCCTAGAGCAGCAGAACTTTCGGGAGCAAATACTAACGAGGCATCATTAAGTTGAAGTTTTTCCATACTCGCCCTAAGCTCTTCATAATCCTCNGTGTCAACAGGGTATATACCAGCAAAAACCATAGGCTTTACCTCTTCAAACCCCTCAATTGCCTTTATATCCATATTTTCTGAATGACTAATAGTATCTCCAACTTTTACTTCACTAGCATCTTTTATTCCTGTAATAAGATAACCGACGTCACCAGCCTCNATAAAATCTTTTGGTTCTTGCTTTAGCTTTAATACTCCAATTTCATCTGCAGTATAATTTTTATTTGTTGCTAAAAAACTAATTTTATCTCCCTTTTTAATTCTTCCATTAATAATTCTAAAATAAGTTTCCACACCCCTAAAGGGGTTATATTTTGAATCAAAAATTAAAGCCTGCAAGGGCAAAGAGGTCATTCCTTTTGGGGACGGAATTTTTTTGATAATTGCTTCTAGAATCAAATCAATTCCTACACCACTTTTTGCTGAAACCGGTATAACATCTTCATGAAGGCAACCGAGTAAGGAAACTATATCGTCTGTAACTTCTTCTTGATTTGCAGAGGGAAGATCAATTTTATTTAAAACGGGAATTATTTCCAAGTCGTTTTCTAATGCCAAATATAGGTTTGAAATTGTTTGTGCCTGGATACTTTGAGCAGCGTCAACTACTAATAAAGCTCCTTCACAAGCAGCTATTGATCTTGAAACCTCATAAGAGAAATCTACATGTCCTGGAGTGTCTATTAAATTAAAAGTGTAATCTTGACCGTCATTAATATAATTCATTTGAATTGCGTGGGACTTGATTGTTATACCTCTTTCTCTTTCCAAGTCCATATTGTCAAGNAGCTGATCTTGTTTTTCTCTTTCGGTTACAGCACCAGTAAAGTCTAGGAGCCTGTCAGCAAGAGTGCTTTTTCCATGATCAATATGAGCAATTATACAAAAGTTTCTGATGTTTTTCATTCAAGCTTTTAATTAGGTGTCAAAGATATTAAATTGTAAATCCTTAATAACTGTATTTTCAAAACATAATTCAAAACAAATAATTTAAAAAAGGCTAAGTTTATTTTTTATTAGTTTAGCAAAAAAAATAAAATGAATATTGGTAGCGTTTCTTTACCAAATTTCCCGCTTTTATTAGCTCCTATGGAAGATGTAAGCGACCCGCCATTTAGAATTCTTTGTAAAAGAAATGGAGCTGACATTATGTATACTGAATTTATATCAAGCGAAGGTTTAATTCGTGATGCGGCTAAAAGCGTCCAAAAGCTTGATATATATGAAAAAGAGAGGCCCGTTGGAATTCAGATTTTTGGATCTAACATAGATTCAATGTTGAGGGCAGTAGAGATTGTTGAGAAAACTAAACCAGATATAATTGATATAAATTATGGCTGTCCTGTAAAAAAAGTTGTTTGTAAAGGAGCTGGCGCAGGAATTCTGAGAGATATACCTTTGATGGTCAAGCTTACAAAAGAAATTGTTAAAAGAACAAACCTACCCGTAACAGTTAAGACAAGGTTAGGCTGGGACCACAATTCAATTCGAATTGTTGAAGTTTCAGAAAGACTTCAAGATGTTGGCATATCCGCTATTTCTATCCATGGAAGAACTCGGGCTCAGATGTATAAGGGAGAAGCAAATTGGGATCAAATTGCAAAAGTAAAAAATAACCCAAGATTAAATATTCCTGTTTTTGCTAATGGGGATATCGACACACCAAAGAAAGTAAAAATTATCCGAGATCAATACGGTCTTGATGGAGCAATGATTGGGAGAGCATCAATAGGCAACCCTTGGTTTTTCAATCAAGCTAAAAGGTTTTTAAAAGACGGCTCTTTATTAGAACCACCATCTTTATTAGATAGAGTAAAAGTTACTAAAGAACATTTAAAAATGGCAGTAGAGTGGAAAGGAGAAACACTTGGAGTTTTAGAAACAAGGAGGCACTATTCGAATTATTTTAGAGGNATTCCTAATTTTAAAAAGTATCGAACTAGGATGGTTACTTCAAACTTGTCAAACGATGTTTTTGAGGTGTTAGACGAGTTGATTAGTAAGCGCGAGAAGTTTGTGTTAGCCTAATCAATTACAAAACGGGTTTTTTCATCCCTCTAGTTGCCCAAAGGGATGTAAAACTTCCCAATAACAAAACAGTAAGGAAAACAACAAGAAGATTCTCAATCTTTAATATCACTGGATAAGGAATAGATGTGCCTGGAACATATAAAAAAGGAAAATATTCTTGCATTAATAATAGAATTGAACCTAATACAATTCCAAATAAAGACCCAATACTCGAGATTAAAAGACCTATGATTAGAAAGATTTTCTGAATATTTTTTGGAGTTTCTCCCATAGATAAAATCGTTTTAAGTTCATCTGATTTATCCAAAAACATCATTAACAAGGAACCTATTAAATTAAATAAAGAGATTATTATCACTAATGAGAAAATTAAGTAAACAGCCAAATTCTCAATTTCTACCATTCTATTAATTGCGGAATTTTTATCAGCTCTTGACTCCAAAATATATTCTTCATGCAGTATCTCTCTTAGCATTTGATCTAGCTCTTTTTTCGAAATTTTTTTTTTTGTTTTTAAAGCTAAATGCGAATATGTATTTTCACTAAACCCTAATAATTCTCTTGCAAAATCAGTTGAGCAAAAAATATATTTATCATCAAATTCCTTAGATATCTGAAAGATCCCAGTTACAGTACTGAATTTTGATTTAAAAGGAGTTTCTCCAAATCGCAATTTTTTATTTTTTGGAACAGACACCTCCAAAAAAGAGGAGTAATCATTAACTCCAGCACCAAGAACCTGAGATAGTCCTTCACCAAGGATTATTGATTCAGAGCTATAATCAAGCCAATTACCCATAGTAATTAAGCTGTCTATTGGATTGATATTAAGATAGGAAGGTGAGATTCCTTTCAAATACCCAACATGATTTTTGTCCTTAAAGCTTAAAAAAACTTTCTCTTCAATTACTCCACTTGCAAATATTACATCCTTTAAGGAATTAACTTTTTTTAATTCAGAATTTAAAATTGTGATTTTTTTTCCTTGTTTTGGAATAATACTAAAATCTGGCTCAAAAACTTCATACAAGCTCATCCCAAAATTTTTTAATCCTTCGAATCCACTTAACACGATGAGTAATGAGGTTGAGCTTATGATAAGAGTGATAATAGAAAACCTGTTTATTCTAGTTATAATTGATTTTTTATTTTTGGAAAAAACATATTTTAAGGCAACACGAAGAGAAAAATTCATTACAAGAATTATTTAGAATCGCTATTACTCATATCAATTGGATTATCTGGGTTTTTTAATGCTNAATTGATGTTTTCTATATAATCCAATGAGTCATCAATAAAAAAAGCTAGTTCAGGAGTTTTTCGTAGTTGATTTTTAATTTTTTGAGAAAGAGCATGCTTCAATTTAAATTGATTTTCTTTTATACTAGACAAAAAATCAATTCCTTTTCCTGAAGGGTAAACGCTTATGTAAATTTTTGCTAACGAAATATCAACCGAGACAATAACTTTTGTTATGGAAACAATTAACCCGATATTTCCATTTAATTTAAGGTCATTGTTAANAATAAGAGCCAATTCTTTTTGAATCAAACCTGCAATTTTTTTTTGTCTTGGGGTTATAAGTTTCATTTGGTCTAATTTACTTAATATTTATCTATTTTTATTTTAAATTTGAGTGCGTATATGTTTATTTAAAAAACAACTAAAAACTTTTAAAAGACAATCAATTTTTTCTAAATTTACCTACGTTTCTATAAAATATATAAATCTATCACTTTATAAATTATAATAAATGAGTAAAAAACCGACTGTTGAATTAAAATTACCGATTTTAAAAAACATGGAACTTGTTGCAACTCAAACCGCAGAAGTTGTNTCAAAACACATGGACTTGTCCGAGGATAAGGCAGGTGAAATATCAATGGCNCTTATTGAAGCCTGTATTAATGCCTTCGAGCATTCNGAATCCAAAAGTGAAATATATATNCATTTTNTAATTGATGATGATAATCTAACAATTAAGGTAATAGATAAAGGCAAGGGTTTTGATTCCNCAAATGTAAAAATCCCAAATATTGAAACAAAATTGACTACTTCAGAGAAAAAAAGAGGCTGGGGAATTATGTTAATCAAAGAATTAATGGATTCTGTCGATTTTGAGTCAGATCATACAGGAACAACATTAACTATGACCAAAAAAAAGAATACAAAATGAACAGTGTAACAAATGTCGAGCTAAAAAACAATGTAGTTGTTATAACTACTGAAGGATATCTAAATAAAGATCTTGGTGAAGAAATCCAAAAAGCCGCACAAGAGCATATGGTAAATGGATCAAATAAAATATTGATTAACCTAGAAAGATCTAACATAGTTAATAGTATAGGGGCCTCCATTTTGATTGAGCTTATAGAAGAGCTTCAAGAAACGGATGGTGTTTTAGCATTTTGCAATTTAGCAACAATAATAGAGAAGACCTTNAAAATAATGGGTCTTACAAAATATTGTGAAAGTTATTCAACTCAGGAAGAAGCCCTAAAAAGTATGTCTTAATAAATTCATTTTTCTTGAAAGATAAACTCCACATCAGTGAACTAAAATCTTTTAAGGAAAAATATGAATATATTCTCAAAACTAAGGGTCTAGAGGATTTTCAAATTTCTTTTTCATCAAAAAAAACTTTAATTAAATCACTCGACTTAGCNGATTACTATGACGACAATAAAACCTTAAAGTCTAGAACAACTCTCGAAAACAGTTTTTATCACAAAATCTTAAAGGGTTCAGCAGAGGGAAAAGTTCTATGTAGAACATTTGAATTCAAAAAAAAACCTGTAGCCTTAGTTTCTCCAATTATTATTGAAAACAAAATAATAGGAAATCTTTTTTTACCTATCAAAGAGGATCCGCCATCAAGAGTTAAAGAAATTATTTTTGATTTTAAGAATGAAATTGAAAATAAAATATCGAAAACAGAACTGGAGGCTAAGCTTAACAACTCAAATAAAGAATTAAGTAATAAATTATTAGAAATCGAATCCTTAATTGATATAACTGAAATAATTGATAATCATGAGGTTGTAAAAGAGAATTTATTTCAGAATATTTTAATTACAATAATCTCTATTTTAAACTCGTCAAAGGGGATGATTTTATTAAAAGATGAAAAGGGCGGCTTCTTTAGTGTTATTTCTCAATTCAATATTTTAAGTGAAGATTTGCCAAAAAAAATAGTCAGAATTACAAAAGGAATCTTAAAAGACCTGAATAATGACAGAAGACCTAAAATAATAGACGAAACTCAAAATTATGAATTACTAAAATCATCTAAGAAGAACTGTATTGTAAGTCCAATAATCTCGTCTGGAATTATTGAAGGAGTTATATTGCTTTTTGATAAAGAGAGCAGGAACGGTTTGGTAAAATTTACCCAGCAAGACCTTCGTCTTTTTGACAGTTTAGTCAAGAAATTAAGCCTTGCTTATGATAATATAAGATTAATTGATTCATTAAAAACTTCAAATAAACTAGTTGACAATATTATGTCTTCAATAACAACTGGAATCATAATGATTAATGTTTTAGGAGAGATTGAATTCGTAAATAATTCAGCAAAAAAAATATTTGGCTTTTCAGAGGAGGAGGCATTAAACAATCATTACTTTATGATTTTTCAAAATAATACAAGTCTAATAGAATTGTTGGAAAAATCAGAGAACTCAGACGAAATATTATATGAGGAAAATTTCAAAATTCAAGATGAGAAAGATGCTTCCAAAGAAATAAATCTAACGCTTTCACCAGTATATAATGAAGAAAATCTAAGATCTGGGGTAGTTTTTTCTTTTGAAGATTTATCAGGAATAAATAAAGTTAAGTCTACATTTAAAAAATATGTTTCTGAAAACATAGTAGATGAATTATTACATAATGAGACATCATTAGAATTAGGAGGAACTCAAAGTGAGGTCTGTGTTCTTTTTTGTGATATTAGAGGTTTCACCTCATTATCTGAAAACATGAAACCTTCAGATGTTGTATACTTGTTGAATAGCTATTTTGAGGCAATGATCGATGTCGTTTTTGCAAATAATGGTACGCTTGATAAAATAATTGGTGATGAGCTAATGGTCTTATATGGAGTTCCTTTAAAATCAGAAAATGATTGTCAAAGTGCTGTCAATTCAGCAAAAGAAATGCTTAAAGCTCTTGAAAAGTTTAACCAAAAAAATATTAAACATAATTTACCAAAACTAGAAGTGGGAATAGGGGTAAATTACGGTAAAGTTGTTTCAGGAAATATTGGATCAGAACGTCAAATGAATTATACTGTGATAGGCGACTCTGTTAATTTAGCGGCAAGATTATGTTCTCATGCAAGACCAGGTGAAATAGTAATTTCAGAGAGTGTATTTCAAAGGTTAAACGATGACGAAGGATTTATTGAAAAAACATCGATTAAAGTCAAGGGAAAGGCCAATCTAATAAAAAATTGGATTTGTATTTAAGCAGCTTTTTTAATTACGACGATAGTTATATCGTCTGGGTTCATTACACCTTTAGCCCAATCGTCAGATAAATATACTAAAGCGTCTTTAATATCGTCTGCACTTTTTTCTGCATTATCTTTTATACAACTGTATACTTTTTCGTAATCAAGCATTTCATCTGTTGGGCTCGGTAATTCGGGTAGACCATCAGATATCATTACCATGACATCACCTTGATCGAACTCTTTTTTAACTCCATCAAATTTCTCAGTTTCAATACCACCAAGAGGAAGATTAGGAACCAATATCTCTTCCATTTTTTTTGTTTTTGATGAGAAGTGATAGGTTGGAGGCATAGCAGCAGAGCTAAGTTCTACTGAGTTTTTGTTAAATTTTGCAACACTAAGACTCATTCTTAGCCTACCAAAATTAACACGTTTTACAATTTTATTTAGTTGCCCTAATATGGTAGAAGGATCTCCCATTGGAATCCCATTAAGCCCCGCTTTAGTTACCGATACCATAATTCCAGATACAACCCCGTGACCAGTTGCATCTCCGCATATAGCGTAGAAGTAATTGTCTTTTTTATAGAAAAAATCATAGTAATCTCCACCGATTTCTGTTGCAGGTTTTAAATAGGTGCTAATTTCAAAACCATTTACATTAGGTAATACTTTAGGAAGCAGGCTGTTTTGAAGTTCTTTTGCTTCTTCAAGCTCTTTGGCTTTTCTTTCACCCTCCATTTTTTCTTTGGTTTTTTTGTCTTTGTATCGAACAAAAAGAGTTATTGATAAAATTAAAACAATAACATACCCAACAATGGACTCAATTCGAAGCCACAAAGGAGGGGCATTGTATATGGATATTGAGACAACATTGTTACTTTTATCTCCACTACCATTTATAGCGTAAAAATCAAGACTTGACTTATAATAGGGAAGAGCATTAAGCTGGACTTTATTATTATAACCATTACTAATAATTTCATTCGAATTGTTTCTTGTCAAAAAATATTGTACTTGGTCTGATTTATATATATCATCAGGAAAAAGATCTACTAGAAGCGTTTTGATTTTATAATCAATGTTATAAATCCCATCTTGATTTTTAGATACAATGACCTTTTTGTTAAATTCATCTACTCCTATTAAATTAAAAACAGAAATATTAAACTTGCTTTGTTTACTGTCTAAATCCATGTAGTTAAAACGCTGTAGGGTATTATTACCAGAAACATATATATTATTATTATTTATGTGGAGCGATTCTTTATGAAAAACATCATTAGACAGGCCATCTTCAATATTAATATTCTTAATTAAATTATTTTCTATATAGTTAACTCCTGAACCTGACTGTACATAAAGCCTTCCATTTAAATTAAGAAAATCATAGACATTATTTGATAAAAGCCCCTGATCTGATCTAATATTTTTAAAAGTTTTATTTTTAAGGTTAAGTCCAAATAATCCTGATCCAATCGAACCAATGTATAACATATTTTTATCATTTACATACATCAATTTAGTTGGAGATGATGAAGCTAGAGAATTTGACGAATCACCATTAAAAGAAAAATTTTCAATTAAAGAGTTAAAATCATTTTTATAAACTGAAAGACCAGATTCTTCATTTGTTACATAAAATAAATCTTCAATTTTCTCAATATCATTAAACCCTCTAGGCACCTCTTTATTCAATAGCTCATTATATTCGTATAACATTATTTTATTATCAGAAAAAACATTTTTGTTATCTCCTTTCATGTCTATGGTTTCTATGGGAATTGAAATTAAACCGTTATTAAAGGAGGCATACAGGTATTCTTCAATAATTTTTAGATTATCAATCTTTTTACCATTTAAAAATTTATTCAAATGATTAGAAGATAATAATTTTTGATTTTCGATATCAAAAAGTAAAAATTCTTCTTCAGCCATGTANACAATCCCATTANTGATTTCAAAGTTTTTATTAGAAAAATCATATGAATATTCTTTTTTAAAAAATGATTTTTTTTCAGGATGAATATCACCCATTTCAATCGTGTTGTTGTATATGCTTATNTAATCATCACCATTGATATAAAAGAAGTTAGATTTGCTATAGTTATTAATATTTTCAANAAAAGTTTTTTCTTCATTAATAATCTTAACTCCATCATTAGTTCCAATAAAAATCACGTTTCCAATTCCAGAACTCAGGGAGTTAATACTATATCCTGTATTGAATTCAAACACATTCGANAAATCNGTATTTGTTTGTGTAACCTTTGTNGANCCTTTNTCCCAAAAAAGAAAACCCTNTTTCGTTTTAGNTATTTTTTGATTTGNTAGGATAATTTTATTTNCCATTAANTCAAAGCTAAATTTATCATCATCGAATAACAATTTATAATCTTGATTATTAGTCGATAGAATAGGTGGAACTTTATTATCTATTGAAATAAANGAATTTATTTTTTTATCAGTAGAAAATATTTTTTCAAAGCTGGACGATTCAGGATTAAATGTAACAACTTCATTTTCAGACGCTATCAAAATTTTATTCTTAAAACATTGAACTCCAACAATAAGATTTGTAGAAAATTTTGATTGATCCCCTTTAAAATATCGTCTAAACGTTTTTAATTTTCTATTATATACATTGAAACCATTTTGAGTCGCAATAAAAACATTTAAAGTGTCTGATAAAATAATTTTATTTTTATTAGCATCTAAAAAATTAGAACTCGATATAGAAAGTGGACTAAGGGGGTCAAATGTAAAATGTTGATCAATTTCATTATTTTCATTAATTAAATAATATCCTGAGTTTTCAGTTGAGACCCAAAGTTGATTTGAAACAATATCTTCAGTAACGGATGTTGGTTTGGAGCTGAGTTTCAGTTGTTTAAAATCAAATGTGTTAGAATTAAAAATACTTATGCCGTCTCTGGTTAGTACTATTAGATTATTTTTTGAATCTATTATTATATTATCAACGTCTGAGTTTAAAACACTCAATGAATCTTCAATATTTGAATAAAAAACTTGTTTTTCGTCATCGTAAAACACATTAAGCCCCTCATCAGTTCCAACCCATATAAGTCCAGAATCTTGCTGCAATACATCTTTTATGATTTTTGAACTTAGATCTAAATTAAGATCTTTTGTCTGGGCGTTGTTATAGTTACAAAGAGCAAGAAAAATAATAAAAACTGATAAGCGTCTCATGCATTAATTTAAAGATTGGTTTCTATTTGAGCTTTAGCTAAGTTTTTAACTATTGCGTTCTGCCATCTTGCAAAATTGTCAGTGGCAAGACTGGTTAACATTATGTTACTTTCTTCAGTATTTCCAATTGCTTTGTTTGCGAGTGCTAAAAAGTACCTGTGATAATTATCATCGTCTATAATAACTTTAGAAACTCTAGAGTAGAAGTCAATAGACTCCTGAGGCTTACCCTCCATAAGGTTAAGATAACCAGAAAACTTGAAGAAATCATCCATTGAATTTGGATTGTAGGATAATTGTTTTGCTGATAAGACACTAAACTCATCTAATAAAGCTCTAGCCTCATCATAATTTCCAAATAAAATATTATACCAAACGTCAAATGAAAGGTTACCGGTATCTCTATTTAAAACTATCCTTTCTTTTTGTTGTTGATTAAGATCAGAAGAGGATAATCTTATCTGAGTTGCTTTTTCATTTAATTCTTTAATTTTAGAAATTGATGCCAGAGTTTCTTCAGGTTTTTGACTATGTCCAAACGCAATAAACTTAAAGAATTCTAAGAAACTTTTTCTATTTATTTTTTGTAGTTCTGTTTCCTCAAAACTTTCGACAGTTTGTTGCATTTCAGATAAAACACTTATAGCTGAAGCAAAATCTTTTTGATATAAATATCCTTGTGCAATATAATTTGTGAAGGCCATTGACCATTGGTAATCTTGATTTTTCATAGCTCCAGACCTGCCTTCATAATATTTTTCTCTTCCTTTGTCATATTCACCTTTGAATGTATAGACATGCCCTTGCATAAGAAGGCCATTTCTGTATAGCTGAGACTCTTTGTCTTCTATCATATTATTTGCTTTCTGATAAGAATCAAGAGCTTTGTCAAGGTCATTCTCTTTTCTATAAATATTTCCCATATATCTGTCAGGACGAGAGCTAGCGGGGTTTAGGGCTCTCACAGTTTCCAAATATGCCTTAGCTTTTTCTAAATCTCTGTCGTTTGCTGGCAACATCGTAGAAGCACCAGATTCAATATGCAAGAAAACTAAACTTGTTAACGCTTCATATGATCCCGGGTTAAGCTCAAGTGCTTCTTCCCATCTTTTTTCACTACCCTTGGCGTCTAAAAGCTGATTTTTTATATATCCAGAATTTACTCTAAGCTGCCAGTGTTCTGGGTAATCTTCTATTAATTTGTCCATTATTTGATCTTGCTTAACTATATTCCCATTAATTCTTCTTTCATATGCAGCTGTAATGAATCTTGCTTCTAAATCACTTACTTTATCGATACTCTCGTAGGCTGAGATTATTCTCTCTCTATTAGTTTCACCTGCTCCCCACCACCTAAAAATTTTTGCCATCGCAAAATTAGGATCAAGTTTTAATATAGAATCAATCAATTTTTGTTGAATGTCTGACTCTGCTTCACGATTTTCGTTATTCATCATGAATTCTTCCATAAGAGCAATTGCTTCCTCAGAATCAGAGGTAAACGTTATTCTTTTCAATTCTTGTTTGGTCTCAGAACAAGAGATTATTGTCAAAGAACCAATTAGTAA
>PAHL01000009.1 GCA_002711185.1 Flavobacteriaceae bacterium | reverse complement strand
GCTGTACAGATCATCATCCATACATTATTTACTGTTAAAATTGTTGTTTCCATTATTATTTGATATTATTAGTTTAATGACCCTTTACCTTTTTCTCCAGTTCTAATTCTGAATGCTTCGTCTACTGGAAGAATAAATATCTTTCCATCTCCAACATTTTCGGTTGCAGCAGATTTAATTATTGCATCAATAGTTGTTTGAACAAAATCCTCGTTAACAACAATTGATAAATATCTTCTTTGAATTTCAGCGGTACTATAGGATATTCCTCTGTAAACATGTCCCTGTTTCTCATTCCCTACACCAGTGACATCCCAGTAGCTGAAAAAATTAACCTCTACATCATGTAGAGCTTTTTTAACATCCGAAAATTTAGATTTTCGAATAATTGCTTCGATTTTTTTCATTTGATTTTTATTTATAGATATTCAAATTTATTGCATTGATAATCCAAAAATTAAATCACTCAGACAAAAAAAAAATTTTAAGGATATATTAAATTAATTCTATTGCTTTTTATGAATTTCATAATTTAACGACATAAATTTTTAAGTAATCTTAAAATTATACCCATAGTTTTAAAAAGCAAGTAAAAATAATATAATTTAATAAAAAAAAACCCCCAGCATTTAAGCTGGGGGAAACCAAACAAATAACCTTATGTGAACGTTGCCTAGAAGGAGTATATTGCGGCAACCACAAAAGAGGCTATATTATCACTGTATTTCAAAAGACCATCAGCGTATACTGGGTCAGATGCAGTGTCAACTCTGAATTCAGGTTTGAAAATAAAGTTCCCAGAAGTATAACTTCCAGTTATTGTAAATGATGTGTTATCGAGATCAGATTTAGCTGTAACTCCATTATTATCAATTGCGCCAACACCGCCGTCAGTCTCAGAAAAAGCCTCATATCGGGCCCCTATGGTAAAACTGTCAGAAAGAGCCAATTGTGGATATAGCGCTACTCCAGAAAATGATCCAGCATTGTTATCAGCACTATATGAAGTTGCATTAACACCTAAGAAAAAACTTTCGCTTATATCTATTCCACCGGTAAAGTCAATATGACTATAACCATCTCCGGATATGAAGTTTATGTATTGACCATAAAGTCCTAGTTGAGCACCAAATGTATAGTCATTCATATCTCCTGTCAATGGGTTTACGACTTGAAATTCTGTGTAATCTGTATCATTCATTATTGCTAGCATTAGGGACGTATTTTCGGAAAGTGCAAAATCAGCTTTTATACCGGCATGAGAAAAAGGTCCATATGAGAACATGTATGAAGTTGAATAATTAAAATTCGCAACAGGTGAAATAACTTCATACCCTAAAAAAGTGTTGAAATTACCTAAAGTTAATGTAAAACTATCACTCACGTTATAATATACATAAAGCTGATTTATGATATTTGCACTAGCAGCTCCAGTTTCGGCTTGAGGCGAATTAAATACAGCATCATATCCTCTTGGACCGTAGACAAAATCTGCAACAAAGCCTGATTTCTCACCTTCATAGGAAATTATAACATTTGCCATACCCATCGAAAAACCAGGATACTGAGCGAAAGATGAATTAGGGGCAGATGTTGAACTTCTATAATATGTATCAACTGATCCAGCTACAGCAAAAGTTGGTGCTGGTTCTTCTTCAGCTTCTTGTGCATACCCGAANCTAAATAGNGCNGANANTAGTAAAANTTGAGTTATTCTTNTAAAATTTTTCATAATTGTTTATTTATTTATTTATTTATTATTTGATTTTTATTTANTTTTTTCTTTGAGCCATGCCTCGAATCCACCACCATCAAATCCACCAATTCCATGCTCTTCAGTATCTAATCCATTTATTTCAACTTCTTCAGACACTCTTAAACCTAAAGTAGATTTTAAAATTCCAAAACCTACCAATGCAGTAACAGTAGCCCAAACTCCATATGCAAGTACACCTATAGCTTGGATACCAAGTTGACTAGCTCCACCACCATTAAAGATACCTATGCCAGTAGCACCGTCAACTCCCCATAATCCAATAACAAGAGTTCCCCATGCGCCAGCTACTCCATGTGCAGAAGCAGCACCAACAGCATCATCAATTTTTAATACCTTATCGATAAATTCGATTGAGAAAACAACTATAATACCTCCAATTAATCCTGCCATAAATCCGCCACCAAAAGTCATGTTTCCACATCCTGCAGTAATTGAGACTAACCCTGCAATAATGCCATTCAGTGTCATTCCTAAATTAGGCTTTCCATCTTTCATCCAAGTTACTGCCATGGCTCCAACACCTCCAGCAGCTGCTGCGAGATTTGTAACCATTACGACGGCGGATGCTGCAATAGAATCGTCACCTCCCCATGCTAATTGAGAACCACCATTAAATCCAAACCATCCAAGCCATAATATGAAGACTCCAAGAGTACCTAACAATAAGTTGTGGCCAGGAATAACATTTGATTTTCCATCAACATATTTACCAAGACGTGGACCTACCATCCATGCTCCAACCAATGCCGCCCATCCACCGACTGAGTGGACAATTGAAGATCCAGCAAAATCTATGAATCCCATATTTGCTAAAAATCCACCACCATTCCATTGCCAGGAGCCAGAAATAGGGTAAATAATTGCAGTTAAAATAATTGTAAAAATTACATAAGTAGTATATTTAGTTCTTCCAGCTATTGCTCCAGATACTATTGTTGCTGCTGTAGCGCAGAAAACAGTTTGAAAAAATACGTCATGCGCACCATCTCCTGGGTTAAAAAACAACCCGCTTGTGGCAATGAATCCGTTTGTGTCTCCGTACATAAGGCCATATCCTAATGCCCAAAAAGATATAGTACCAACTGATATGTCTAGAATATTTTTCATTGAAATGTTAACTGCATTTTTTGATCGGGTAAAACCTGACTCGACAAGTGTAAATCCAGCTTGCATGAAAAATACTAGTATACCAGAAAGTAAAATCCAAAGAATTGTGAAATCATCGTTTACTTCCACAAAACTTAATAAATTTGATATAAAATAATTCGTCATAGTGTTAAGTTTATTTAGTTTAAAAATCAAAACTATGTATTAAAAAAAGTTATATCGAATGAATTTTAAACCCATTGTCAACTTTTAAGAGATTAAACTTTTTTTTAGTAAAAAAATAAAAGGTTTGTTTTTTTAGATACTTTTTTTTATCAAAATCACAAAAAAAAGACGTTTAGGTAAAACATTAATTAGATAAATTCTGCTTTCAGTTGAGCAATTAATCATATTTATAATGATTCTTTAAACAATTAATAAAAAACTCATAGTAATTTAAAAGAATCATATCCAATTTTAATCATTAAAAGACCAAAAATAAAACTTGAAATCGAATATTTAAAAAATAATAACCAATTCTGATTCTTATACATAATTAGGGCTTCACTGCTAAAAGTGGAAAATGTTGTAAGTCCCCCGCATATCCCGATTGTAAAAAAAATCATCCATTCAGAACGAAAATTTTTTATAAACCAACTTGAAAAAAATCCAAAAAGAAAACATCCGACTAGATTTGCAATAAAAGTTCCCCAAGGAAATGAGTTAGAGTTTGTGTAAAACAATTTGCTAATTAAAAATCTAATACAGGAACCAATTCCTCCTCCTAAAAAAACAATGATTAAACTTTTAAGTGTATTCATCTAATTGGATAATAAAGACTAGTTAACCATTTTGTGGAATCTTTAGTTTGAGAAGAATCCAACCATAAAACTTCAAAAGGAGCATTAAAAATTTTTTTATTTATATCAATTAATTTCTTATCTAAAATCTTCCAGCCTTCTTCTCTTTTTGAAAGATATCCTTTATGAGAGACAGCTATAACATCTTGTTTTGGAAAATAATTACAAACGAGTTTTGGTGATAAATCAAGTTTTGGGCAATTTTTTAATGGAATAGCTATTATAGTTTGAACCTTGGTTTCAGTTTGTGAAGTATAAATAATGAATCTCTCTCCTTGTTTTGATAATTTGTTTGTGGCAATAAATTTTTCAAGATTTCTAAATTCGATATTTTTTATTTTATCAAAATTTTTTTTTGAAGTCGATAAAATTTTACCCAAATAATACCTACCCTCATGAAGTTGCTTACCATCATACCTAAAGGAATTATAGGAATTCATTCTTATTACTAAAACAATAATGATTGAAAACGAAATTAACGATATGGTTATATAATTCTTTAAAATTTGTTTAATCAATTTTGAGTATATTTTTTTATTAAAAATAATGAGATGGTTAGACCCACCATAAAAAGAATAATTTTGAAACTTCCCTTAAAATATTCTTTTTGATTTTTTCTATCTTGACGGTATGAATATATTATGACTGTTGTAAAAACAATTAAAAAGAAAATCGCAAAAAATAATTGACCTTTTGTAAACATTAATATATTTTGTAAAACAAAATTAATCAAAGCATAATTAAAACTATCTCTAATCCAGAATAAAAAATGATTGAAAAACCAATAGACTCAGTAAAAAAATTCCATAATGCATTTAGCATCGATATATCTAACAAACCAACAGTTGACATACCTTTTGATAAAATTGAATTAAGACATAAATTAATGTTTGAAGAGAATCAAGAATACTTTGAAGCAGCAAAAAACAAGGATCTTATTGAAGTAGCCGATGCTCTGGGAGATATGCTGTATATTCTTTGTGGTACTATTTTAACTCACGGAATGCAACATAAAATCGAGGAGGTTTTCGATGCAATTCAAGAAAGTAACATGAGTAAACTGGGTGAGGATGGCAAACCAATATATCGGGAGGATGGAAAAGTTTTAAAAGGACCAAATTATTTTAAACCCAAAATAAAAGAAATATTAAAAAATCATAATATTTAGATTCCTACCCTCCAACCATATAAGTCTTCTGAATTATTGTATTGAATATTAGTTATGATTGATTTAATTTTTTCCGCATAGGAATCCTTGACTGATTCGATATTATAATCATGATTTTTATAACCAAAACCTGTTATTGGAAGAATTACGACTGCAGTCCCAGCACCAAAAACTTCTTTCAAAGTTTTATTTTTTGCAGCAATTACTAATTCATCGACTGTAAAAGGCCTAACTTCTATATCTATTCCAATATCTTTAGCTATTTGAATCACACTTTTTCTTGTTATTCCATCGAGAATTCTGTCATTAGTTGGCGCGGTAATTAATTTATTTTCTATTCTAAAAAAAACATTCATAGTCCCTGCTTCTTCGATATATTTATGCTCGCTCGAATCAGTCCAAATTACTTGTTGATATCCTTTGTTCTGAGCAATTGAAGTTGGGTAAAAAGAACCACCATAATTTCCTGCTGCTTTAGCATATCCAACACCTCCATTTGCAGCCCTACTATAATCTTCAGCAATTAATACATTGAATTTTGATTCATTATAATATGATTTTGCTGGTGAACATATGATAATAAATTTATATTCTTTTGAAGGAGAGGCTTGAACGGTTGCTTGGCTAGCAAAAACAAAAGGTCTAATGTAAAGAGAATTTCCTTGTCCAGGTTTGACCCAGTTTGAATCCAAAGAAACTAATTTTTTGAGTCCATTCATGAAATAATCTTCAGAGATTTCAGGTATTTTCATCCTTTCACATGATTTATTGAATCTATTAAAGTTGTCTTTAGGACGAAACAACCATACTTTATCATTATCGTCTTTATAAGCCTTCATCCCCTCAAAAATTGCTTGACCGTAATGAAGAGCACTTGTAGAGGGGTCAATAGAAATATTTTGATAGGGAATAATTCTTAAATTATCCCAATTACCGTTAATAAAATCACAAACAAGCATGTGGTCAGTAAAAATCTCTCCAAAAGACAAATTATCAAAGTCAACATTACTATATTTTGGTTTATCGTTAATTTTAATCTCCACTATTACTAATTTTTAAAAAACTAAATAAAAGTAATTTATTTTAAATCATATTTATTGTTTTTTAATTTAAATTTTTTTTTGAAATTACAAAATGATAAAAAATCATTTTCATTACTAAATGAGAGAAAAAATCATTACAAATGATGGAAGTTTTTCATTATTCGACACTTTATTAAATGAATCTTATCATTCAAAGAATGGTGCTTATTCAGAATCAATTCATGTATATATTAATAACGGACTTAATTATTGGTTAAAAAATAATCCTAATAGAAAAATCTGTAGAATATTTGAATTAGGATTTGGAACTGGCCTAAATGCTCTTNTAGCCAAAAGGTATGCTGAAAAACATAATTTATACGTCAAATATTTTTCTATTGAAAAATTTCCATTAAGTAATATTGAAATTGANCTTGTGAAACCTAACAAATTATCAAATAGTGAGATTTCTATTTACACTTCTNGTTGGAATAANGAAATAAGATTAAGTTCTTTCTTTTCAATCCATAAAATAAATGCTGATTTNTTTGAATATGATTTTACTGAAAATTATGATGTAATATTTTATGATNCCTTTTCTTTTCATACTCAACCACGGATGTGGAATAATAAAACATTAAAAAAATCTATAGATGTTTTAAATAAAAAGGGTGTATGGGTGACTTATTGTTCAAAAGGGGACGTAAGAAGATCTCTTGAGTTATTCNATGTTGATGTAAAAAAAACTCCTGGTTTCTCAGGAAAAAGAGAAATGCTTAGAGTAATAAAAAATTAATCTATTTTTGCTTAAGATGAAAATTCTCATTACNGGAGCNACTGGATTAATTGGAAAAGTTATATCAAAAAAAGCCTTAGCTAATGGCTATCATGTAAATTTTTTGACTACTTCAAAGTCAAANATTAATTCACTTANTGGATGTAAAGGTTTTTATTGGAATCCCCTAAGAGGAATAATAGATTTAAATGCATTTAAAGATGTGTCGTATTTNATCAATTTAGCAGGAGATTCAATAGCAAATAGATGGACTACAAAACATAGAAATAAAATTATTGAAAGTAGAGTTTTGTCTGCTAACATAATCTATAATTCACTAATTGATCTTCAAATAAATTTAAAAGGCATAATTTCAGCTTCAGCAATAGGTTATTATCCTGATACATATGAATATTATGATGAATACAATTTATGCTCTCCTGAAAACTTCTTACAAAAAGTTATAGACAAATGGGAAAAAGCTATAATTGAACTTGAAACTCAAACACAAAATTTGACAATAATAAGAATAGGACTAGTAATGTCAGCCAAAGGTGGAATTTTATCTAATATTGTTCCTTCGGTTAGATTTTGTTTAGGTTCTGCATTTGGTTCTGGAAATCAATGGCAATCATGGATTCACATTGATGATCTTGCAGGAATCTTTTTACATGTAATTAAAAATAATCTCAGAGGTACAATTAATGCAGTCGCACCAAATCCAGTTACTCAAAATCAACTAATGAAATCTTTAGGAAGACATTTGAACAGACCAATTATTTTACCTAATATTCCAAAATCCCTAGTTAAACTTATTTTAGGAGACAGAAGTCAATTAGTTCTTTCCAGTCAAAAAATTAGTTCAAGAAAAATAGAAGCATCTGGATTCAACTTTGAGTTTAGGGATTTTGAAAATGCAATCAAGGATCTAAAAATCAAATGAGTGACATTATGGCACTTTTAAATAATTGGCAATACCTTTGCANATATTAAATAAAAATNTATGGCTAAATCTAAAACTAACAAAGACAAGTCAAAAGCTAAATCTNATTATACCAAAAANTCCAAAAAATTAAGTAAACCAGATTTAANATCTCCNTTGGAAAAAATCACAGATGAATTAAAAGCTGAAAAAGAAAAATTTTTGCGTTTATTCGCTGAGTTTGAAAACTATAAAAAAAGGACTTCTAAGGAACGAATTGAGTTGTTTAAATCTGCAAATCGCGAGTTAATGTCAGCTTTGATTCCTGTGATTGATGATTTTGAAAGAGCTAAAAATCAAACCAAGGGTATCGATGAGTCTGAAGATATCAAAGGTTTGTATTTGATTTTTAATAAAATGAATGAAATACTCAAGTTAAATGGTCTTTCTGAAGTTGAGGTTTCAGTCAACGATATTTTTGATTCCGAAATTCATGAGGCAATAACACAAATACCAGTAAAAAACAAAAAACAAAAGGGTAAAATTATTGATATTATTGAGAAAGGCTTTAAGCTGGGTGATAAAATAATTAGATTCCCAAAAGTTGTAGTCGGGCAATAAAATAGATTATGAAAGAGGATTATTACGATTTATTAGGTATTTCAAAAGGAGCCTCTGCTTCTGAAATTAAAAAGGCTTACAGAAAAATGGCCATAAAGTATCATCCGGATAAAAATCCTGGAGATAAAACTGCCGAAGCAAATTTTAAAAAAGCTGCTGAAGCATATGAGATTCTTGGAAATCCTGAAAATAAATCTAAATATGATCAATATGGTCATGCTGCTTTTGAAAATGGTGGTTTTGGTTCTGGTTCAGGCATGAACATGGATGATATTTTTAGTCAGTTTGGTGATATATTTGGAGGAGCATTTGGTGGTTTTGGAGGAGGCTTTGGGCAGCAATCGTCCTCACAAAGAAGAGGCAGTAATTTAAGAATCAGAGTTTCTTTAACCCTTGAGGAAATAATCTCTGGGATTGAAAAAAAGGTGAAGGTAAATAGAAAAGTCCAAGCACCAGGGATAGAATACGTTACTTGTTCTAATTGTAATGGTACTGGTCAGGTAACTAAAATTACTAACACTATATTAGGTAGAATGCAAACGTCATCTCCATGTAATGCATGTGGAGGATCAGGTCAAATAATATCAAATAAACCGTTAGGTTCTGATTCCCAGGGAATGATCAATGAGGAAGAAATCGTTTCAATAAAAATTCCAGCTGGAGTAGAAGAGGGAATGCAATTAAAAGTTTCCGGTAAAGGAAATGCCGCTCTATCAAACGGTATTTCTGGAGATTTATTAGTTTTGATTAATGAGAAGCCTCATGAAAGATTTATTAGAGAAGGTCAACATCTTCATTTAGATGTATACATAAGTATTTCTGAGGCTGTTCTAGGAATTTCCAAAGACATTCAACTTTTAATTGGCAAAGTAAGAATAAAACTTGAATCAGGTATTCAATCCGGAAAAACATTGAGATTAAGGGGAAAAGGTCTTCCAGATATTAATGGTTATTCAACAGGTGATTTATTAGTTCATATTAATGTGTGGACCCCAAAAGTACTTAACAGAGACCAAAAAAGGTTTTTTCAAAGTATGATAGATGACGATAATTTTGAACCCAAGCCTGACAAGTCGGATAAATCATTTTTTGAAAAAGTTAAAGATATGTTTTCATAACAATCATTTATAAATTTTTTTGATTTAAGCTTGAATTTTGGTTTTGTTTTTGTATAATGAAACATGTTTTATATTCAAAACCCTTTCAAGAGTTTTTTAAATAAGGAAATATCACTAGGTCAATCAGTAATATTGAATCCAAAATCAATACTGATTATTTTGTTAGCTTTTTTGATTACTTGGCTATTTCTAAAAACAGTAAAAAAAATCGTTTATCGAGCTTTATCTGAGGATGCTAAGATTAAATTTGAAAGCATATTCTCATTTTTTAATTACTTTATTTATTTAGTTGTTACTCTTACTACAATAAATACCATTGGTATTGATTTAACAGGATTTTTAGCAGCATCTGCAGCACTTCTTGTTGGAGTTGGTTTAGCTCTACAAACTTTTATTCAAGACATCATTTCAGGTGTTTTTATTATTGCTGATCAGACTGTCCACGTTGGGGATATCATTCAAATTGATGGTCAAATTGGTAAGGTCGAGAATATAAAACTAAGAACAACAAGAGCAGTAACAAGAGATAATAAAGTTTTAATTATTCCAAATCACATGTTTTTGACAAAAATTTTATATAATTGGACAGAAAATGGTTCACTTATAAGAGAATCAGTTTCTGTTGGAGTTTCCTACAATACAGATATTGAAATGTTAAAAGATAAATTGATTGAAATAGCTTTAAAACATCCTTTGATTCATAAAGACAATAAGCCTTTTGTCTTATTTGATGATTTTGGTGAAAACTCCTTAAACTTCACACTTGTTTTTTCTATGTCAAATAGTTTCAATTTACATAAGGTAAAAAGTGATTTGAGATTTTCAATGAATAAGTTATTTAAAGAAAATAATATTGAAATTCCATTTCCGCAAAGAACAGTTAATCTNATTAATTCAACACANAATTAATNAATGTCTAAAATTTTAATTATTGAGGATGAAGAACCTATCAGAAGAGTTTTGGTTAGGATCTTAACNGAAGAGGATGCTTCATTTGATGTCCATGAGGCTGTTGACGGAAAAGATGGTTTAAATAAACTAAAAAATAATAATTATGACCTGGTCTTGTGTGATATTAAAATGCCCAAATTAGATGGTATAGAAGTTTTAGAAAAAGTAAAATTTTCAAAAAAAATGCTACCATTTATTATGTTAACTGGTCATGGAAATGTTTCAACAGCTGTTGAGGCAATGAAGCTAGGTGCTTATGATTTTATTTCAAAACCTCCTGATCTTAACAGATTATTAAATTCTGTAAGACATGCATTGGAAACAAAGAATTTAGTAAATGAAAATATTATACTAAAAAAGAAAGTTGCAAAAAGATATAAAATGATTGGAAATTCTGTAGCCATTAAAAAAATTCACGACCTTATTGATAAAGTAGCTCCAACAGAGGCTCGTGTTTTGATAACTGGTGATAATGGAACAGGAAAAGAATTGGTTGCTCATAATATTCATTCAAAAAGTAATAGGTCTTCTGCACCATTCGTCGAAGTAAATTGTGCTGCAATTCCCTCAGAATTAATTGAGAGTGAATTATTTGGACATATTAAAGGTTCTTTCACCTCTGCAATCAAAGATCGATCAGGAAAATTTGAGTCAGCTAATAAAGGAACATTATTTTTAGATGAAGTTGCGGATATGAGTCTTGCAGCTCAAGCAAAAGTTTTAAGAGCTCTTGAAGAAAACAAAATTCAACGTTTAGGAGGAAATAAAGATATTATTGTAGATGTGAGAGTCATTGCAGCAACGAATAAAAACTTACTCGAAGAAATTAAAGCTGGAAATTTTAGAGAAGATTTATTTCATAGACTGGCAGTTATTTTAATAGAAGTTCCTCCACTTAATGANCGAAAAGAGGATATTGATATATTGGTTAAACATTTTGTCAATTTACTTTCATCTGATCAAGGTCTCGAGATTAAAACCTTTGATTCNAAAGCAATAGATACTNTAAAAAATTACCCTTGGTCTGGAAATATAAGAGAGTTAAGAAATGTTATAGAGAGACTACTAATTTTGGGTGATGATCCTATAACTAAAGAGAATATAATTCAGTTTGCTCAAAAGTAAGGTAATCATGTTTCGTTATTTATTTATTTTATTGTTTTTTCATATTTATTCGTTTTCTCAAGCTTTTGATGAAACTGAATCAAAAATAAAATCTTTTTATAATTTTTCGCTTACAAAGGGAAAAAGTTATGATTGGCTAGAACATTTATCTAATCAGATTGGTAGTAGGCTATCTGGATCTATTGGAGCTGAAAGATCTNTCGAATGGGCAAAACAGGAATTAGAAAAACTTAAATTAGATAAGGTTTGGATTGAACCAGTCATGGTNCCAAAGTGGGTGAGGGGAAGTTTTGAATATGCCAGTATAGAAAGTTCAACNGGNAATTCAATGAAAGTTTCAGTTTGTGCCTTNGGTGGTTCTATTGCAACTCCNAGCAATGGGATTAGAGCTCATGTGGTTGAGTTAACATCTTTNGAGGAGTTAAAAAAATTGGAAAAAAAACAAGTTCAAGGAAAAATAGTTTTTTTTAATAGTCCAATGGATCCTATTGAAATTAATACTTTTTTAGCTTANAGAAAATTAGTTAATCTAAGAAGAAAAGGTGCTGAAGAAGCAGCTAAACATGGAGCAATAGCAGTTGTAATTCGTTCATTGAACCTAGTTAATGATGATTTCCCTCACACAGGATCAATGAGTTATGGAAAAACCAAGTTAAATCAGAGAATACCAGCACTTTCCATAAGTACTAACGGAGCTAATTTATTGAGTTCAATGATTAAATTGGATCCTAGTCTAAAGTTTTTCGTTAAACAAAATTGTAAAAATTATCCTGATGTTTTATCTNACAATGTAATTGGTGAAATAAAAGGGTACGAGTATCCTAAAAAGATAATNNTAATAGCAACCCATCTTGATTCATGGGATTTAGGTGACGGATCTCACGATAATGGTTCTGGTGTTGTTCAATCAATGGAAGTTTTAAACAACTTCAAATCTTTGAATGTAAGGCCCAGACATACAATACGAGTTGTTTTGTTTATGAATAACGAAAACAGTCTTAGAGGTTCAATGGAATATCTAAAAAATACAATTAAAAAAGATGAAGATCATCTTTTTGTTTTAGAATCNGATTCAGGAGGCTTTTCTCCAAGGGGCTTTTCTTTTGATTCTTCAGATCAAATATTTAAAAAGGTTGAAAATTGGAATCAATTTTTTAAACCATTTTTAACCAATAATTTTTCAGTTGCTAGTAGCGGAGCGGATATTAAACTTTTTAAATCTACTGGTAGTGTTCTTTCAAGTTTAAAAACTGATTCCCAAAAATATTTTGAATATCATCATTCTGCTCAAGATATCTTCACTAAAGTTAACAAAAGAGAGCTAGAACTTGGTTCAGCAGCTATGAGCAGTTTGNTATATTTAGTTGACACTTTTGGTTTATAAAGTGTAAATTTGTCTAAAAATTAATAATGCTTCTCACTTCCTATACCAAGGAATTTGATTACAATTTTAAACTTGCATTACCTGTAATTACCGCCCTTATTGGTCACACTTTTGTTCAGTTAGTAGATAATATTATGGTTGGTCAACTAGGTACTGAACATTTAGCAGCAATTTCTCTCGGTAATAGTTTTTTTTGGGTAGCTATGGCAATAGGTATAGGTTTCTCTACTGCAATAACTCCTTTAATTGCAGAGGCAGATGGAAAAAAAAATATTGCTAATAGTCGAAAAGTATTTATTCATGGCCTTTATTCATGTATTTTTTTGGGATTATTTTTATTTATCTGTTTATCATTTGCTCAGCCCTTACTTTATAAAATGGGTCAGCCAATTCAGGTAGTTGGAATGGCATTTAATTATCTTTTTTGGGTTGGAATTTCTTTAATTCCTCTTCTTATTTTTCAATCACTAAAACAGTTTTCAGATGGTCTTTCNTATACCAAGCCTTCTATGTATGCAAGTTTATTAGCCAANATTATTAATGTGATTCTAAATTATATTTTAATATTTGGTAATTGGGGAGCTCCACCAATGGGGATAGAGGGAGCAGCAATTGGTACTATGATTTCTAGATTTTTGGCCTTNATATTCATGATCATTTACTTATTTTTAGATTCAAAGTTTTTACCTTATTTAAGTAATCTAAGTATAAAAGATCTTGATAAATTTTTGTTTAAAAAGATCCTCAAAATTGGTTTTCCAAGTGCGGCAATNATGTTTTTTGAAATCTCTTTTTTTACATGNTGTGTATGGATGTCAGGATTACTTGGAAAAAACTCTCAGGCAGCTAATCAAATTGCATTAAATCTTTCCACAATCACATATATGGTTGCAATGGGATTTAATGTTGTAGCTATGATTAGGGTTGGTAATCAGAAAGGTAAACAGAATTTTACTGAATTACGTAGAGTAGCAATATCAGTTTTTTTATTGATCTTTTTATTTGATCTTTTATTTTGCTTTGTTTTTATTCTACTACATGATCAACTTCCATGGATTTATTTAAATGTTAGCGACTCAATTAACTCCAAAGATNTNTACACAGTTGCAAAACTATCATCAGGCTTACTATTAATTTCTGCATTTTTTCAAATATCTGATGGCTTACAATCTGTTTTGATAGGTGCTTTAAGAGGACTTCAAGATGTATGGTTACCTGCACTGATAGCTTTTATTTCATATGGACTTATAGGGCTTCCGATCTCCTATTTTCTTGGAATTAGAATTCATTATGGTGTAAATGGTTTATGGATTGGATTACTTGTTGGACTAACTTTTTCATCTATTCTATTATTGNTTCGATTTCAATACCTTACAAAAAAATTAATAAATCAAAAACTAAATAATTTAAATGATAGATTACATTCTTGAAATCGACAAAGATTTATTTATCTTCTTAAATGGATTGGGAACCAAATCATATGATTGGTTTTGGTTAATGGTTACAAGTAAAATTTCAAATATTATTTTATATCTCTTTTTATCATTTATTTATTTTCAAAAAACAAATTTAAAGCAGCTTGTCTTTTTATTATTATCATTAGCGCTTATGATTTTATTTACAGATCAAGCTACTAATTTGTTTAAATACACTTTTTCAAGACTAAGACCTTGTCATAATGAAAATCTTGATTCGGTAATTAGATTATTAAAATCTAATTGTGGAGGACTATATGGATATTTTTCAGCACATGCATCAAATTCATTTGCTCTCGCAGTATTTTTTTTAATGTTGTTTATTAATAAATTAAATAAAACTCCAATTTTACTTATGATATTTGCTTTATTAGTTTCCTATAGTCGAATATATATAGGTGTACATTACCCGCTAGATGTTATTTCAGGTGCTCTTTTCGGTTGTATGTCAGGTTATTTATTTTATTTTATTTCAAGGAAATATATTTAACTAAGGATAAAATATTCATTAATTTATAGGGCTTCTTATAGAAGCCTTAAAAACATCTTAAAAAAATTATCATTTATATTTTAATGATTTTTTTTTAATAATTCTGGAAATTTTGATTTAAACTTATTCAATCTTGGAATAGATACATTTATAACATATGGATTGTTTGGATTGAGTCTCTCATAATCTTGATGATAATATTCAGCGTAATAAAACTTATCAATCCTCAAAATCTCGGTTTTTATTGATTTTTTGAAGATATTATTTTTTGTCAAAAAATCAATTTTTCTTCTAATAATTTCTTTTTCTTTTTCATTTCTATAAAAAGCAATAGATCTGTATTGTGAACCAAAATCTGGACCTTGTCTGTTTAAAGAAGTAGGATCATGGGATCCAAAAAATACATCAACAAGAGTTTCATAAGAGATCTCTAATGGATCGTATATTACTTCTACAGATTCAGCATGACCAGTTTTACCAGTCCCAATACTGCTGTAAGTTGGATTTGATGTTTTTCCTCCAGCATAACCTGAAAAAACTTCTTCTACTCCTTTTAAACTTTCATAAATAGCTTCAACACACCAAAAACATCCAGAAGCAAAATATGCTTTTTCTTTACCAGTATAGTCGATTTCTTTAGGTGGTAAATTTTTGAATTCACTTTTAGTTGAATTTAAATTTCCATTACACGAGTTTATGAAAAAAAAAGTAAATGCGATAATGATTATATTTTTCATTTAAATTGATTTATTCAATAAAATTAATGATCTGTCTTGAATATTCATCCCAAGAATAATTTTTAGTTGAAGATTCAATATTTCTAATAAAAAACTTATGCTTTTTGATATTTAACATCTCCATTAGTCTAATAGATATATTTTTTGGATTATGAGAACATACTAAACCAGTTTTATCATTTTCAATAGGTGTTTTTAATCCTGGTAGATTTGAAACTAAAATTGGAGTTTTATAATGGTATGCAATAGGTATTACACCACTTTGAGTTGCTGATTTGTAAGTTAATGAAACTACATCTGCAGAAGAAAAACAAAGTTGAGTCAATTTTTCGTCTGCAAATTTGGGAATCAAATAAATTCTCTTATCCAAATTTAATTTAGAAATCAATTTTTTGTATTTATTTATTGGTTCATAAAATTCACCTACAATAGCCAGTTTTGATTTAGATTCAGATATTGGAGACTCATTAAAAGACTTAATTAGTAGATCTAAGCCTTTATATGATCTGATTAAACCATAAAATAAAATAATAGGAAATTCTGTATCCCAACCTAATTTTTTTCTAGAATATGTTTTTGATAGTTTCTTTGGAAGATTTTTACTTATTGGGTGAAAACCTTTGAATATTGGGGATTTTAAATCTCTTTCTAATTCTAAAGAGATNTTTTCAGATAAGGTTAAAAACCGATTAATTTTTTTTGAAAAAATTTTATTCAAAATTTGATCAAAAATTCTTGTTTCGTGAGGAATCCAATTATCAACTAAAGCAACTACTTTGATTTTATTACTCAGAGGTCTGATTAAATTGAAATAACATATTGAAAGTAAAGGGGTGTAATATCTAAAAATTACTACTTTAGGTTCAATATGATTTATTTTTTTTGAAACTTTAAACCAATTTATCGGATTATAGCTATGAATACACCTTTCAATACTTAATGATTTAGGTATAGTTTTTTTACTAAATTGACTTACNCCAGGAAATAAGAAATTTGGATAGAGTTTTGTGAAAGTGTAAAGTTTTACTTTTTTGCCCAATTCGGTTAGACTTAACGCCAATTGATTTTGTGAGTCTGCTATACCTCCTCTATATGGATAAGCAGGTCCAATTAATAAATAATCAATCTGATGTTGCATTTACAACTCTTTTTGGAGGGGAAATAATAAACAAACTCATTAATGTTAGACCTAAATAAATCAATAAAGTGTAAACAAATATTATAGAAGTCTCTGTATATGTATTCCAATTTAAAGGAATTAAAAAGTAAACTAAAATTAAAGTACATCTAAAAAATTCGAATTTTTTAGCCCATTTATGACCATCCATAAATGATGTAAATCCAAAAATACTTATCATAATAATAAAACCTANTTCAAAACGATTTATTGGTTTTAAATTTGAATAAAAAAATAAAAAATAATAAAGTATTGAGTTAATCCCAAGAAACTGAATGATTGCCCATAGCTTATTCTCAAAATTTTCTTNAGTTTTATATTTTATTTGTTGATAAACATTTGTAATTGTTTCTATTGGATATTTTTTTTCTACATCATTTGGCCTCCAACCAGTTGGTTTAAACCATATGTAGAACTTATCTTTCCAGTCCTTAGTGTAATATGCATCTTTAATAAGCCTCCATAAGTGTTGAAAATTGATCCAAAATGGATTCCAGGTTTGAACAGGTTTTAGTACTCCATACACTGGCTTAATATTCTCTAGTTCCTCTTGAAAAGTACCAAAAATTCTGTCCCATATGCAAAAAATTGCTGAAAGATTTTTATCTATATATTCAGGATTAATAGCGTGGTGAACCCTATGTTGAGAAGGTGTTACAATTATGTATTCTAAAATTCCTAATTTTCCTATATGCCTAGTATGGTACCAAAATTGTGCAAATAGATGAAGTGGAGTCAGAATTGAAATTACTTTATAAGGAATTCCTAAAATAGCTGCTGGAATTAAAAAAAATGCNGTAAAACCTATTAAATTAGATATACTTTGTCTCAAAGCACACGCAAGATTAAACTCTTCACTACTATGATGAATTACATGTATATTCCAGAAGATATTTACTTTGTGTTTGAGACGATGAATCCAATATTGGGAAAAGTCAATACATATAAATGCCAAAATCCATAATAAATATGTATCATTTAGACTTATAATTGATAGTTTAGTAAGTAAAAAGGGATATGAAATAAGAATAATAATTAGTCCTAATGAATTTTTTATTATTTGAGTCATTCCAGAAGTTAAACTAGTAAGAGTGTCATAAAAACTATAGGTTTGAAATCCTTTATAGTGACCGTAGCCTATTTCTATAAGTACTAGAAGGGTAAAACTAGGTATTGCAATTAAAAGAGCATTTACATATTCTTCCATCGTTTAATTTAATTTTTATACAAATAAAGTAAAACTATTTTTAAAGATTTAATAATCGACTAAAACCCATTCACCTTTACTAATTAATATTTCAGCCTGTTTAAATTTAATTTTTTTTGAAGTCCCGTCTTTAATATTTTTAATTGTGACTTTTTCATTTCTTCCAATTTTTGGTTTTTCTCTTACAATAGTTTCTACTTTAGTATTGTTGTAACTTGCACCAGCTCCAATATTTCTATTCTTTGCTGCTACTTGATCTGTGTTTAGAATTTCATCTTTTTGTGTAGCAAAATTTTGACTTTTTTTAGTTTGTTTTGCTTCTTGAATAGCTGACTCATTTTGAGAGGGTAAACTTCCTTTTATTAAAAATGATAGAGTATCTCTGTTCAGTTGATTAATCATTTCTTTAAAAAGTTCAAACGACTCGAATTTATATATTAATAGTGGGTCTTTTTGCTCATGGACAGCTAATTGAACCGACTGTTTGAGTTCATCCATTTTTCTCAAATGTGTTTTCCATATATCATCGATAAACGCTAAAGAAATATTTCGTTCAAAATCATCAACTAATTTTTCACCTTTTGATTCATATGCTTTTTTTAAATCAGTGACCACATTGATTGATTTAACTCCATCTGAAAAAGGAACAACAATTCTTTCAAACTTATTTCCTGGGTTTTCGTGAACATTTTTTATCACAGAAAATGCAATTTTAGAATTAGATTTGGTTTTATTTTGATAAAAGTTTAATAAAAAGGAGTATAAGTCGGTTACTAATGATTCGACATCTAAATCTTCAAACTGCTTCAGTTTAATGGGAGCCGTTACAGAAAAATTACTAATTATCTCAAATTCAAAATTTTTGAAATCATTTGAGCTTTTATTTCTTGTTACGATATCCTCACATGTATCATACAACATATTAGCTATATCTAGTTTTAATCTATCTCCACTTAAAGCATTTCTTCTTCTTTTATATATCACCTCACGCTGAGAATTCATTACATCATCATATTCAAGTAATCTTTTNCTAATACCAAAATTATTTTCTTCAACTTTTTTTTGTGCTCTTTCAATTGATTTAGTCATCATAGAATGTTGGATCACTTCACCTTCTTCCAATCCCATTTTATCCATAACCTTCGCAACTCTTTCGGAGCCAAACAATCTCATTAAATTATCTTCTAGAGACACAAAAAATTGTGAGCTACCTGGATCTCCTTGCCTTCCTGAGCGTCCTCTCAANTGTCTATCTACTCTCCTTGAATCGTGCCTTTCAGTTCCAACAATTGCCAAGCCTCCAGAATTTATAACAGATTTTGAGAGTTTAATATCGGTTCCTCTACCAGCCATATTTGTTGCAATTGTTACAATTCCCGGATTTCCCGCTTCTGCAACTATATCAGCTTCTTTTTTATGTAGTTTAGCGTTAAGAACATTATGTTTAACTTTTCTAATTGTTAATGTTTTACTCAATAATTCTGAAATTTCAACCGATGTTGTTCCAATTAATACTGGTCTGCCTTTATTTGATAGTTCAGTAACTTCATTAATAACAGCATTATATTTTTCTCTTTTGGTTTTATAAATTAAATCATTTTCATCTCTTCGTGCTATTGGTCTGTTTGTTGGTATTTCTATTACATCTAATTTATATATTTCCCAAAACTCACCTGCTTCAGTAACAGCTGTTCCAGTCATTCCAGAAAGTTTTTGGTACATTCTAAAATAATTTTGTAAAGTTACTGTAGCAAATGTTTGTGTTGCAGCTTCAATTTTTACATTTTCTTTCGCCTCAATTGCTTGATGTAAACCATCTGAGTAACGTCTACCTTCCATGATTCTTCCAGTTTGCTCGTCAACTATCATTACTTTATTGTCAATCACAACATATTCGATGTCTTTTTCGAATAACGTATAAGCTTTTAGAAGTTGATTCATAGAATGAATTCTCTCACTCTTAATGTTAAAGTCCTTGAAAAGAAGTTCTTTTTTCTTAGCTTCTTTTTCCGGCTCTAACCCCTCTGATTCTATAATTGCAATTTCAGATCCAATATCTGGTAAGATAAACAAATTCACATCATTGCTTTTGCTAGACAGTAATTCTGTTCCTTTTTCTGTTAAATCAATTTGATTATTTTTTTCATCGATAACAAAGTATAATTCAGCATCAATTATATGCATGTTTCTATTATTGTCTTGCATATAAAAATTCTCGTTTTTTTGAAGTAACTGTTTTATACCCTCTTCACTCAAATATTTAATTAAAGCTTTATTTTTTGGTAGACCCCTAAATACAGTGTAAAGAATTTTACCTCCTTNTTCNTTATCACCTTCTTTAATTTTTATTTTGGCTTCTGATAATAAACCACTCAGAAGAGATTTTTGCTTTGAAACTAATTCTGAAACTTGAGGTTTTAGCTGATTGAATTCATGTCTATCTCCCTCTGGTGTTGGACCTGAAATAATAAGTGGTGTTCTTGCGTCATCAATTAGTACTGAATCAACTTCATCAACAATTGAGTAATGATGTTTTCTTTGAACCAAATCCTCAGGTCTATGAGCCATATTATCTCTNAAATAATCAAACCCAAATTCATTATTCGTACCATAAGTTATATCAGCTAAATAAGCATTTCTTCTTTCTTNGCTATTTGGTNTNTAATAATCAATACAATCAACGCTTAGCCCGTGAAATTGAAATAACGGAGCCATCCAAGCACTATCTCTTTTAGCTAGATAATCATTTACAGTGACTAGATGCACGCCTTTACCTGTTAAGGCATTTAAAAATACTGGAAGAGTTGCAACCAATGTTTTTCCCTCTCCAGTTTGCATTTCTGCAATTTTACCTTGGTGAAGAGCAATTCCACCTATTAATTGAACATCGTAGTGAACCATATCCCAAGTAATAGGTTTACCAGCAGCATCCCAATGGTTTTTCCAAATAGCTTTGCTACCTCTTAGTTCTATGTAATCGTGATTGGCAGAAAGTAAACGATCATAGTTAGTTGCGGATACCTCTAAAAAAGAGTTGTCCTTAAACCTTCTAGCTGTTTCCTTAACTACAGCAAATGTTTCAGGAAGTATCTCATCTAATTTTTTTTTGATGATTTGATCAGCGTTCTCTTCTAGAGAATCTATTTCTAGATACAATTTTTCTTTATCTTCNAAATCAGTGGAATCTTCAATTTTGACTTCTAAGATTTTAATTTCCTNATCTATATGGAATCTAGACTGACTAATTATATTTTTTAAGTTTTGAGTTTTATTTCTCAATTCATCATTACTGATATCCTGAAATTGTTGTTGAATTTGATTGATTTCAGCTACAAATGGTCTAATCTTGGATACATCTTTTTCTGCTTTATCACCAAGGAAAGTTTTGAGAATATTATTTAAAAAAGTCATTAAAATTGAATTTTAGACATTCAAATGTACGCAAAAAAGAAGCCTTTCAAGAGACTTTTTATCAATTTGAAATTGACTTTAATATTCATCTTCATTCCATAGATAATCCTCTTCAGTCGGAAAATCAGGCCATATTTCCTCAATTGACTCATATATATCACCCTCATCTTCCATAGANTGAAGATTTTCAACTACTTCAAGAGGAGCTCCCGTACGAATTGAAAAGTCTATCAATTCATCTTTTGTTGCNGGCCATGGTGCATCACTCAGGTATGAAGCAAGTTCTAATGTCCAATACATTATAATTATTTTTTTGCAAAAATATAATCTTTATTAAACTGAACAACTTTTTGTTACTTTTTTTATTATAATTTAAAAAAAATTAAAAATTATGTATTTTTTTTTTAAATCTTCCACTAACTGCGACAGAAAAATAGAGCAGAAATATTAAAACACTAATGCGGCCTATATAATCTCCATACTTGGTGTAGAAGGTAATTTTTTTTACTATCGGTATTTCTCCAGCTATAGTTCCTTCTAAACCATAATCGAGTTTTTTTAAATATTCTCCATTTTCATTTATAAGAGCTGAGATTCCTGTATTTGCACTCCTAGCTATAGACCTTCTATTTTCTATAGCTCTCAACCTGGTATAGCTAAGTAATTGTTTATGACCNTGAGTGTTTCCCCACCATGCATCATTNGAGATTACNGCTAAGAAGTCTGCACCTAACCTAATATATTCGGTACTAAATTCTCCATAAATTGATTCATAACAAATGACTGGAGCAGAAATTATTTTTTTCTGATGATGATAAAAAANAGATCTATTTTTTTGAGTAACTCTATTGGANACNGTTCCCCCAAGATCAACCATATATTCTCCAAAAATTGGCATTATATATTCAGAATAAGGGAGTGTTTCAACCCCTACAACTAATTTTGATTTGTGATAATAATTTGTTTTTTCCTCATGGGAAAAGCAGATCGCAGAATTATAATAATCTACCCATAAATTTTTTTTTATTTTATTTGAAGTTTTAGTTTTATTTTGATCTGAATATGTATTATAAAATTGAATACCGCTAATTAATTGAGTTTTTTTAAATTCGTCCAGGGATGATTTAATTTTTTTGTTAAACTCATTTAATTCAAATCCATTTAGCCTTTCACCAAAACCCTCAGAAAAGTAGGTTTCTGGTAAAAGTATGAAGTCTATATCTGTATTTTTATATTTTTCAATTTGTTTATTAAATTTCTCAAGTAAATCTTGATTAGAATAAATATATTTCTCATCATATGGATCTATATTTGGCTGAACCAAGACAACTTTGATTTTATTTACTGAATCCTCATGATTTATGTAAATTAGTAAGGAAATTAGAATTGGAAATGTAATTCCGAGAATTAGTTTCAAGCTCTTGTTCAGAATATTTTTAATCATATAAGGTTTTTTTAAATTTTTAAAAGTTTCAAAAAAACCAATATTTAGTATTAATATCCATAATGTACCACCCATTGTACCGGTATACTCATACCATTGAACCCAGTAAATGTAATCTGAAAACCCATTACCCAGATTTAGCCATGGCCACGATATACTCCAAAGTAAATGAAGTTTCTCAAAAGAAACCCATGTGCTAATTAGTAAAATATAGGAACCGTTTGATGGAAGTCTTTTTCTTCCCCATTGATAAAATAAAAAAATAATACTAAAAAATAATGCGTTAAATGTATTTGCGATAATCATTCCAGATAATGATGCGTTTACCAACCACCATGTTGTTGATAAATTCCAGAGCAAAAAAGTAAAATAGCTATAAAACCAGACTCTAAAGTTTTTATTCTTATTGTTGTCTTCATTAATTTTTTTTTGAATAAAAAAAATTGGAACAAAAATTAAAAAAAGAAATACTGGATTACCAAAAGTTGGCCATCCTGCAAAAAACAGAAATGCTGAAATTAAGCATAATGATATATGAGTCTTATTTAATCCCATTTATTCTTGAAAGTTAATTTTTTTTAAACTTTTTAGCTTCAATTAACATAAATATTTGTTTTTTTGAGTCACATATATTAATTATGATAAAATATATACCAAATTTAATAACTGCAGCAAATTTAATGTGTGGATGCGTTGCATCTGTTCTCGCAACCTTAAATCAATTTGATGCAGCCTTTTTAGTTGTTCTTTTGGGAGTTTTTTTTGACTTATTTGATGGACTTGTAGCCAGATTATTTAATGTTTCAAGTAAACTAGGATTACAATTAGACTCTCTTGCAGATTTGATTACAAGCGGCTTTGTTCCTGGGATAGTAGTTTATCAANTATTTTTAAGGAGTGGAGTTATAATAAGTCATTTCAAATTAAATTTATTTAACAATGATATTATTTTTTCAATTGCCCCCATAGCTCTAGTGTCATTTTTGATTCCATTGGGCGCGGCATTCAGATTAGCAAGGTTTAATATTAGAGAATCAAAATCTTTTGANTTTTTTGGTTTGCCAACACCAGCTAACGCTATATTTTTTTGTAGTTTACCAGTACTTATTAATAATCCATCCTTTTTTTTTATATCATATTATTTAAAGTCTCCTCATGTTTTGATATTTTTAGTTTGCCTTTTTGTTTTTTTGATGAATAGTAATTGGAGATTATTTTCATTTAAAAATAATTCTAACTTAAGATTAAGTATTATAATTTATCCTATTATACTTTCTTTATCTTCAATCCCATTAATATATTATTTTCAAGGCGCAGCATTTCCAATAATTATTCTAAATTATTTATTGCTTTCAGCAACAAGAAACTGGATTTTATTTCAATCTTAATTTAAGTACTTATTTATATCCAAATATCGTTTGGAGAAGTTAAATCATTAAAATTATTTCCCGTATTAATAGTATTTTTTTTTTCTATTATTAATATTTTACANTCCTTATCACAAAATGGCTTATGATTTTCTCCACGAGGGATTACAATCATTTCACCTTTGTTTATAATCTGAATTTTATCTTTAAATTTAATCTTCAAAACACCTTCTAAAACAATGAAAACCTCATCTGTTTCATCATGTTTATGTAATACAAACTCCCCTTTAAGTTTAACTANTTTTATATCATGATTATTGAAATCAGCAATAATTTTTGGTGACCAATGATCGTTGAATTTATTAAGTTTTTCCTCAATGTTGATGACTTTTTTCAAATCAATTTGTATTTGAATATTTTTTAATAAAGATATTTTAATCTTCTATTATGAATTACTTTTTCCTTAGCTCAAAGTTTTTTCCTAAATAAACTTTTCTTACCATATCGTCTTTTGCCAATTCCTCTGGTGAACCCTCTTTTAAAATTTTACCTTCNAACATAAGGTATGTTTTATCTGTAATTGCTAATGTTTCTTGAACATTATGATCAGTTATTAATATTCCNATATTTTTCTTTTTAAGATGAGATATAATTTTTTGAATATCCTCNACAGCAATTGGGTCAACCCCAGCAAAAGGTTCATCTAATAAAACAAACTTAGGATCGGTTGCCAATGCTCTCGCTATTTCAGTTCTTCTTCTTTCGCCACCAGATAAGAGATCACCTCTGTTTTTTCGTATTTGAGTTAGTCCAAATTCTTTAAGTAATGACTCCATCTTCAATTTTTGATCTGACTTAGATAATTTTGTTAATTGTAGAACACTTAAAATATTTTCTTCAACACTCATTTTTCTGAATACTGAAGCCTCTTGAGCAAGGTATCCAATACCATTTTGTGCTCTTTTGTACATTGGAAAATCAGTTATTTCATCATTATCTATATATATTTTTCCATTATCTGGTTTAATAAGTCCAACTATCATATAGAATGATGTAGTTTTACCGGCTCCATTTGGACCAAGTAGACCAACTATTTCACCTTGATTTAATGTTAAAGAGATTTTATTAACAACTACTTTTTTTGTAAAAAAGTCATCCAAACCTTTTCCTCTATATGATTTTTCTATATTTTCAGCTCTTAATTTCATTAACTAATATTAGAATTTATATTTTCTTGTTTTGAATAAACTATTTTTGATATAAAAATACTGACTTCGTATAAAATTAGAAGAGGTATACAAACTATAATCTGACTTGCTATATCAGGGGGAGTNATTATAGCAGATAAGGATAGCAATATTACTAAAGCAAATTTTCTATTTGATTTTAAAAACTTTGGAGTTACTAATCCAATTTTTGTAAAAAAATATATTATNATTGGGAGTTCAAAAATTAATCCTGAAGCTAAAACTGATGCTCTAAGTAAACTTATATAACTTGAAAGATCAAAATCATTAAAAACCTCATCACTTACTGAGTAATTGCCTAAAAAATTTATTGATAAAGGGGTTATTACATAGTATCCGAAAAGTACACCTACAAAAAATAACAAGGAAGCTATTAAAATAAACCCTCTAGCATTCCTTCTCTCATAATCATTTAGACCTGGACTTATGAACTTCCATAATTCATACAAAACATAAGGGAAAGAAACTATAAAACCTGCTAATATAGAGGTCCAGAGGTGAGCTGAAAATTGACCAGCCATAGTCCGACTTTGAATTCTAAAAGGCATTTCTTCTATACAAAAACTATTTCCTTGACCTAGTATTTGACTTACATTACAAAACCATTCGTATGTTATAAAATTGATATTTTTTGGACCGAATAACAAAGTATTAAAAATGAAATCTTTAAAAATAAATGCTAATGTCCCAATAATTAGTATTGAAATAACAGACCTTATCAGATGCCACCGCAGCTCCTCTAAATGGTCAAGAAATGACATTTGATTTGGATCTTTCATCAATTTATNCCCTCTTTAATCAAATCCAAGACATGAATAATTCCTANATANTTGCTGTTTTTTAATACAATTACATGATTAATATTTTTTTTATTCATCATTTTTGTTGCTTCTACAGCTAAAACATTATGGTTAAGGCATATTGGATTATATGTCATTATATCAGAAGCCGTCTTATNTTTAAATGTTTCATTTTCCTCTAACATTCTTCTTATATCTCCATCAGTAATTATTCCAATGACTTTATTTACATTTAATACCGCAGTAGCACCCAACATTTTTGATGTTATTTCATTTATTACATTTTTTAATGGATCGTTAATATCAACACTTGGTTGGCTTTTGGAATTGATCATTTCTCCTAAGGTGAGAAATAACTTTTTACCTAAATTTCCACCAGGATGATATTTTGCGAAATCTTTAGCCTCAAATTTATTTTGTTCAAGTAGACACATGGCAAGAGCATCTCCCATAGCCAGTTGAACACTGGTNCTTGTAGTGGGAGCAAGGTTGTTTGGACAAGCTTCTTTTGATACAGGAGTATTTATTATGAAATCAGAATTAGTTGATAAAAAAGAATTAAGATCAGAAGTCATTCCAATAAGAATATTTTTTTCNTTTTTCAAAAAAGGAATTAGACTCTTAATCTCTGGAGAATTACCGCTTTTTGAAATGCATATTACAATATCATCTTTCTGAATAATTCCAAGATCACCATGTATTGCATCTGCAGCATGCATGAAAATTGAAGGAGTTCCTGTTGAGTTAAAAGTAGCTACAATTTTTAATCCAATCACTCCACTTTTACCAATACCTGTAACGACTACTCTTCCTTTTGAATTTGCAATTAAATTAACTACATCCAAAAAACTATCATCAATATAATTGACTAAATTATTAATAGCTTCTGCTTCCATTAATATGGTCATTTTTGCTCTTTCTATAATACTTTTTTTAGATATCAAATCGAAATACTTTTAAATTTTTCAAAAAGAAAATTGTATATTTAACTNNGTACAAATGTAGCTAATTTATGAATAAGCATCGATCTCGATGAGGGAGGTAAGTTTAGAAGAAAGTTTAAAGAAATTTTTCGGTTTTTCAAATTTTAAAGGTCTTCAAAAACCAGTTGTGAATAATCTTTTAAGAGGTAATGATTCATTTGTTGTTATGCCTACTGGTGCTGGTAAATCATTATGTTACCAATTGCCTGCGCTTATAAGTGATGGAACTGCTATTATTGTTTCCCCTTTAATAGCATTAATGAAAAATCAGGTTGATTTCATTAGNGGTATATCNACAAANAAATGNGTTGCACATGTTTTTAATTCNTCTTTNAATAAGTCTGAACTTGAACAAGTAAAAACTGATATTATTTTAGGAAAAACAAAGCTTTTGTATTTAGCTCCTGAATCATTGACCAAAGAATCAACTATTTCTTTTTTAAAAAAAATCGAAATTTCTTTTTTTGCAATCGATGAAGCTCATTGTATTTCTGAGTGGGGTCATGATTTTAGGCCAGATTACAGAAGCNTAAANACTATTATTAACAATATAAAATCAAACTCAAAAATCATAGCATTGACTGCCACNGCGACCATAAAGGTTCAAGATGACATAATGAAAAATTTAAATATTCAAAATGCAAAAATTTTCAAAGGTTCTTTTAACAGACCTAATTTATTTTACGAGGTTAGGNCTAAGACTGATAATATTGATAGTGAAATAATAAAATTTATAAAAANNAATTCNGGAAAATCAGGTATAATATATTGTCTNTCACGAAAAAGAGTGGAAGAATTGACAGAAGTTATTAAAGTAAATAACATTAAGGTACTTCCTTATCATGCTGGTCTTGATACCAAAACACGAGCAAGTAATCAGGATTCATTTTTAAACGAAGATTGTGATATTATAGTTGCAACTATAGCTTTTGGAATGGGTATCGACAAGCCTGATGTTAGATTTGTCATACATAATGACATGCCTAAGAGCATTGAAAGTTATTATCAAGAAACTGGTAGAGCAGGAAGAGATGGTGGTGAAGGATATTGTGTTGCATTTTATTCAAAGAAGGATATTGAAAAATTAGAAAANTTTCTTCAAGCTAAGCCAATTGCCGAAAAGGAAATTGGAAAAACNTTGTTGGATGAAGTTGTTGCATATGCTGAAACATTATCATCTAGAAGACAATTTATTTTAAACTACTTTGGTGAAAGCTTTGATCCTGAAAATGGTGATGGTGCAAAAAATGATGATAATATGAAATTTCCTACAACTTCAGTTGAGGTTGGAAATGAATTATCATTATTACTTAAAGCTNTTATGGAAACAAAAGAATCATANAAGTCAAACGAAATAGTTAANGTATTGACTGGAAATACAAATGCCTTAATTGTAGCTCGTAAAGCTCATTTAAANTCATTTTTTGGAGAAGGTAAATATAAAAATGAAGATTACTGGATTGGATTAATTAATCAGTCAATTATATCAGGTTTCATAAAAAAAGAAATAGAAACTTATGGAATAATTAAGTTGACNTCGAAAGGAATTGAGTATTTAAAATCCCCATATAAATTTGAAATTAGACAAAAGTCAATTAATAAAATCAATTCAAATATAAAAANGTTTGANAATATAGAATATGATGAGATTTTGATTCGTAATTTAAAAGATTTAAGAAAAAAAATTGCTAAAGAAAATAAAATTCCTCCTTATGTGGTTTTTCAAGAAAACTCACTCAAGGAAATGGCAATCAAATATCCTTTGTTANTTTCTGAATTATCAAATATAGTTGGNGTGGGAGAGGGAAAAGCAAAGCGTTTTGGCAAACCCTTTTTAGAGTTNATCAATAAATATGTTGAAGAAAATGAAATTTTAAGACTTGAAGATCTCATTNTTAAAAGTACTGGATCAAATTCTTCACTTAAGTTATATTTAATTCAAAGTATAGANAGAAAAATCCCATTGGAGGATATTGCCTCCNCAAAAGTTATGAGTTTAAATCAACTAATATCTGAAATGGAAACAATTNTTTTTTCTGGAACCAAACTAAATATTAATTATTATGTAAATGAANTTCTAGATGAAGATTCACAAAATGAACTTCACGATTATTTTATAAATTCTGAAACGGATAATATTAAAAATGCAATCGAAAACTTTGGAGATGATTTTGACGAAGATGAATTGCGATTATTTAGAATTAAGTTTTTATCAGAAATAGCCAATTAATTTTTGATTAAATGTTGATAATTAAATGTATTTATATAAATTAAAAATAAAAAAATGAAAAATGGACTGTATGCAAAACTAAATACTACTAAAGGATATATTATTGCTAATTTAACATATGAAATTACACCGGGAACCGTTGGAAATTTTGTTGGTTTAGCTGAGGGTGAAATTAAAAATGATCATAAGGATATCGGTATTCCTTTTTATGACGGAATTAAATTTCATAGAGTAATAAAAGATTTTATGATTCAAGCAGGCTGCCCCCATGGAAAGGGTNCAGGNGGNCCNGGTTATCAGTTTGATGATGAGTTTTCNGATGAATTAAANCATGNNACACCAGGTACNTTATCAATGGCAAATGCTGGTCCAGGAACAAACGGTAGTCAATTTTTTATTACTCATGTTCCTACCAACTGGTTAGATGGTAANCACACTGTTTTTGGAAAAGTTACCGATGGATTAGATGTTGTTAATTTNATNNAGCAAGATGACTTAATTAANNATATTGANATTATTAGAGTTGGNGAACAAGCAAAAAAATGGAATGCAAGTAAAGCANTAGAAAAATTTATTAATGACAAGNAAAATTCAANCNATTTNAAAAANAAAACTNATGAANAACAATTTAATAANCTTANTGNGNGNATGGATAAAACNCANTCNGGTTTNTANTATAAGATNAATAAAAANGGTAATAAAAAGANACCCTCNAAAGGTCAGAGNGTATCAGTTCATTANAAAGGNATGCTTATGGATGGAACNGTTTTCGATTCNTCATANCAAAGAAATCAGCCTATAGATTTTACTCTNGGAATTGGACAAGTTATTGCTGGATGGGATGAAGGTATTTTATTATTAGATGAAGGAGCTANTGCAAAATTTGTTATTCCAAGTGAATTGGCATATGGACANNANGGAGCAGGNGGAGTAATNCCTCCTGATGCTTCANTAATTTTNGAGGTTCAATTATTAAAAATCAATTGAACTTTTATTGATATGAATGAATTAATTGANTTAGAGGAGTTTAATTCAATTGATATACGAATTGGTTCTATTNNNAAAGCATNTAAATTNATNGAAGCAAAAAAACCAGCNTANAAANTAGTTATNGATTTTGGTCNATTGGGAATTTTGAATTCATCNGCTCAAATANCNGATTTATATACNCCNAAAGAACTTANAGGAANANATGTTGTNGTNGTAATTAATATTGGAAAAAGAAAAATACATGATTTCATTAGTGAATGTTTAGTTTTGGGAGTTTCAACNAAAAGTGGNGTGNNTCTATTAAAGCCNNNTGAAAATAATTNAAAGGGCTGCTTAATTATTTAGTATNTCTTTTACTAAAAAATCNCCTACTTCNGATGTTCCATAGGATTTTTTNGAATNAGACAAATCTTCAGTAACTATATCTTTTTCTAAAGAAATATCCACNACNTTTTTAATCAAATTTGATTCTTNTGTNAGATNAAAACTCATTTCAAACATCATTGCTGCGGATAAAATTGTTGCCAGAGGATTNGCTATATTCNTATTTGTAGCTTGAGGGAAAGATCCGTGNATGGGTTCATANAAAGAAACTCCTTTACCCAATGAAGCNGATGGCATNAAACCCATAGANCCTGATATAACNGAAGCCTCATCAGTNAGAATATCTCCAAATAAATTTTCTGTGATTAAAACATCATATGAGTTTGGCCATTGAACAAGTCTCATAGCAACAGCATCAACTAATTCATATGATACATTGACCGATGGATAATCTTTTTCTAAACCCTGAACCGTTTCTCTCCACAATCTTGAACTTTCCATAACATTTGCTTTATCAACACAGCATAATCTATTGGATCTTTTCATTGCCAATTCAAACCCCATTTTAGCAATTCGAACTATCTCTTTTCTTGAATAAATACATGTATCAAAAGCTATATTTCCATTATTTTTTCGACCCTTTTTCCCAAAATAAATACCNCCAGTTAATTCACGTAAAAAAACTAAATCAGTTCCTTCAATTCTTTCTTTTTTAAGTGGAGATTTATCAATTAATGAGGGAAATGTAAAAGTTGGTCTGACATTGGCAAATAATCCTAATTTTTTTCTCATTCTTAATAATCCTTCTTCGGGTCTTACCTTTGCAGANGGATCATTATCAAATTTTGGNAATCCAATTGCTCCGAAAAGNATAGCNTCTGAATTTACACAAACNTCGTGAGTTGCTGGTGGATAAGGATCACCATATTTTTCAATTGCAGCTGCGCCTGTAAGTGCATGTATCCAATCAATTTGATGATTAAATTTTTCACCTATTGTATTACATACCTTCAAAGTTTCCCTAATAACTTCCGGACCAATTCCATCTCCAGCTAAAACAGCGATTTTTATTTTCATTCTTAAAAGTAGTTATTTAACATTTTTTCTGTTGCGATGATTGCTGAAACGGTTTGATCAGAGTCTAATCCTCTTGTAATAAATTCATCATTATCTAATTTCCATGTAATTGTAGTTTCACACAAAGCATCTGAGTTACTTCCAGGTGGAATATGAACTGCGTAGTCAATCAAATATGGTAATCTCATTTTTTTCTGCTTATAAATTTTCTGAACTGCATTCATAAATGCGTCAAACTGACCATCACCAGAAGCATTTTCTTCTAAAATTTCCCCGTCTATTTCTAGGGATACTGATGTTGATGGATTTAATCCCTTAGCATGAGTAAGAGCATATGATTTTACAATAATTTTTTTTTGTGAGTTATGACTACCAAGTACATCTGATATTATGTAGGGGAGATCATAAGAGGTTACCCTTTGTTTTTTATCTCCAAGTTCTGTTATTCTTTTTGTTACCTTATTAAGATCAGAATCATTAAGTTTTAANCCAAGTTCCTCAAGATTTTTAATAATATTGGCTTTACCTGAAGTTTTACCTAATGCATATTTTCTCTTTCTTCCAAATCGTTCAGGNACCAAATTGTTATGATATAAATTTTTCTTACTATCTCCATCAGCGTGAATCCCAGCTGTTTGAGTAAATACATTTGCTCCAACGACGGGTTTATTAGCAGGTATTCTAATACCTGTAAATGTTGATACTATTTGACTAACTTTAAATAAAGCTTTTTCATTAATATTNGTTTTTACATTTGGAACAAAATCATTAATTACAGAAACAATACTTGCTAAAGGGACATTACCAGCTCTTTCTCCCATTCCATTTATAGTCATATGTAAACCATTTACTCCACACTTGACTGCCTCCATAGCATTAGCAACTCCTAAGTCATAATCATTATGACCATGAAAATCAAATACATGTTTAGGATATTTATTAATTATTTCCGAAATGAATTTTTTTGTTTCATGAGGTGTTAAAACTCCAAGAGTGTCCGGTAGAAGAATTCTTTTTATATTTTTAGTTGATAAAAAATTCAATAATTCATGAACATAATCTTTTGAGTTCCTCATCCCATTGCTCCAATCTTCAAGGTATACGTTCGTTGTGATACCATGATCTCTAGCAATATTTATACTTTTTTCAATATTTATAAAGTGTTTTTCGGGTGTTTGTTTAAGTTGATGTTTGAGATGATTAAAAGAACCTTTAGTTAGCAGGTTTTGAACTTTCGCACCAGATTTGATCATCCATTCAATAGAAATACCATTATCAAGAAAAGTTAAGACTTCGATTTTTTTTTGAAAATCAGTTTCTTTAGACCACTCAGTAATTTCTTTAACAGCTTCTAACTCACCTTTTGAGACCCTTGCCGATGCAACTTCAATTCTATCTACTTTTAATTCACTTAATAAAAGTTTTGATAAGGTCAATTTTTCAGAAACTGAAAATGAGACACCAGAAGTTTGCTCACCATCTCTGAGTGTTGTATCCATTATCTCTATCTTCCTAATGTTATTATTCTTCAAAATCTATAGTTTAAAAAGGAGTTTTCTTGGCAAAGTCGGAAATCTGATTTTTCAAATTAATTAAATAGTCTATATCATCATAACCATTTAATAAATTTTGTTTTTTATATGGATTAATTATAAAAGA
>PAHL01000008.1 GCA_002711185.1 Flavobacteriaceae bacterium | reverse complement strand
GGTATTGTATTAACATTAGAAGCATTTAGAATTCTTTTTTATGGTTTTGGGGATATTTTATTACTTATCATGGTTTTTGTGTTTGGTATTTCAACTCTATTAACCTACTCTTATTATGGTGTAAAATGTTTCGGATTTGTTACTTCACAAAAAATTGGAAATTATTATAATTATTTTTATATCGGAAGTATTATTTTTTCTGCTATAGTATCTGTTGAGGTTGTAATTGGTCTTATTGACATTGCCTTTGCATTAATGTGTATTCCAAATATGATAGCTGTAATATGGCTTTCTCCAAAAGTGAAAAAGGAAATGCAAAATAGAAATTGGATATAATTTATTTTGATTTTTTATTAATAAACAATACCAATATTAAAATGCCTATTATTCCAAAGAAAAAACCTAGAATAAAACCAAACTGTCGACTCCTATTTTTTTGATCGGCTATATATGAACCCCAGGCACCTAATCCAACTGCAATAGCCATAGATAAGTAAAAAAAAGTATTTCCCATTTATTTATTTTTTAATAAATAAACTTTTGATATTATAACATAAGTAATAACTCCAACAGGACCCAATATAAAAGTAAATAATAGGGGTAAAATGATGAATATATGGGGTATTAATATCTTTTTTGAATTTTTTAAAATCCAGGCTCCCATCCAAAAATCAAAAGCTAAATAATGTAACCATCCTGCTGCTGCTGATTCTGGAGTTGCATTTAAAAAAAGATCTAAAATTCCATTTAAAGAACTAAAGTCAGCTTCAAAAATATTTGCACCCTCACCATTAAATGTTAAAAACATAAAGTATATATATCCAAAACCTAGAAGAACAGGTATGTATGGATAGTTAATAATACTAATAGTTAGGCGTTTTTTTGGAAAAAAAATTAATAATATCCAAAAGAAAATAATTAGTGAATTAAAAATTGAAAATATTAATGTTGTCATAACTTTTGGAGATAGAAAAATATTATCTTGATCTAGTAATTGTAAATATTTATTTTGATTTTCAAAGATATAAAAGGAAATAGAATTGATCCACTATTACATACTTCAAGTTTACTGAAGATTCATCCACAATTAAAAATTTATATAGGCTCTGATTCTCAAAATCTAGGTAAAAAAACAGTTTATTGCACTGTTATTGCCTATAGATTTGGAAACAAAGGTGTTCACTATATATTTAATAAAAAAAGTCAATTATTAATAACTGATATTTGGAACCGATTATGGCACGAAGCGGAACTAAGTCTAGATACAGCCGTTTGGTTAAACCAAAAATTAAAAGTAAAAATAGAAATTGATATGGACTATAATTATGATGAAACTCATAAATCATTCAAACTTATATCAGCGGCAAAAGGTTGGGCAAATTCATTGGGATATAAGGTGAATATCAAACCTCAAGTCCAAGTTGCAACCAGGGCAGCAGATTATAATTGTAAATGAATAATATAATTATTATAGCACCTCCAGAGGAGGAAAAAAAATGGATTAAATCATTTAGAATTTTAAAACCAGGATGGAACTTGCAATCAGTTTATGCAATATCCGATCCAGACATAATTGACACAGCACTTGTTTGGAATCATCCAAAGGGCATTTTTAAAAAATTTAAAAAATTAAAATTAATTTGTTCTCTTGGAGCTGGTGTTGACCATTTACTATCTGATCCAGACATACCAAATAAAGTCAAAATAACAAGAATAGTCGATCCTCTTCTTTCATTTTCAATGANTAATTATATTGTTTTAGCTGTNCTTCAATATCATAGAAAAATGGATAAATACAACTTAGAACAAAAAAATAAAATATGGGACCACGATTCACCTCCAGAAATTAATATCTGCATTGGAATTCTTGGTCTTGGAACTTTAGGAGGGGATGCAGCAAAAAAACTAAATTATTTGGGGTTTGAAGTTTTAGGTTATAGCCTTAGCAGAAAGAAAATCGACGGGGTTAAATGTTATNGTGATAATGAGCTTGATGATTTTTTAAAAAAAATTAATGTCCTGGTTTGCTCCGTTCCTCTCACTGAATCTACTAGAGGACTTCTTTCAAAGAAATTATTTAAAAAATTAGAACAACCCACATATTTGATAAATGTTGCAAGAGGAAAAGTCCAAATTGAAAATGATATTATTGAAGCAATTGATAGTGGGATTCTAACTGGGGCATTTTTAGATGTTTTTGAAAATGAACCATTACCCAAATCAAGTTCCTTATGGAACAACAAAAAGATTAAAATAACTCCTCATATTGCAAGCATTACAAATACTGAAGCAGGTGCTAAACAAATTATTGAGAATTACACTAGAAATATAAACGGACAACCTCTATTAAACGANGTAAACTTAAGAAAGGGGTACTAAAAAACTTTTATAGCATCACCAATTTTTTTTGGGCCATAACGAATAACATCTGTAACTGGAAGTTTTGTTTCAGATTCCCAAAAATTAATCATTTTTTTTGCTGAGACAGAATCTAAATTCGAGGTGTTTAGTGATATTCCAATTACCTTAGCTTCTGGAAAANTTCCATGACAGCTTGCAATGTTTTCATACAGGCTTATAATGTTTTTTAAATTAGGTTTTTTAATACCTTCATGATCTCGAAGGTGCTTAATATCTGACCTATCACATAAAATTAAATGTGTAGGACAGCTTCCTCTCAGCAATGGAAGTGTAGCCGTACTTCCTGGATGATACAAAGAACCTTGACCTTCTATAATAATCCAATCTTTTGAAGATTGATCCATGACCATTTGTTCAACTGCACCGCAGGCATGATCAACTTTATATGCATCTAATGGAATACCTGATCCTGTTACTGTTATTCCAATTTGACCAGTAGCAATAAAACCACATTTAATTTTATTTTCATTGGCCCATTTATATAATTCAAGACTAGTGGTCATCTTACCTACAGCCATATCAGTTCCTACACATAATATTCTTTTGTTCTTTAAAGTTGCTGCTTTTCTAGAAGCAATTTCTGGAGTAAACTGAGGAACTCTTACATCCCAAATCCACTGTTCTTTTTTTATCTTTTTACTATATTTCTGAGCTAATAAATTATGGAGTCCGTTAATAATNGATAAACCTCTTTCNANTGCAAGGTTTATTATTGGAAACCAACTTTTAGGTATTTGTCCACCAGAATTTGCAATTCCAAGAAGTAAAACTTCAGCTCCATTTTCTATGGCAACATCAATATTACTAACTATTGGTACATCTCTTGAAATTAGTGTTATTTCACTTATATTTTTTCCACCATTTTCTGAGTCTATAACAGCAACAATTGGATTTGATAAGTATCTTAATGCCCCAAATCCCATTTTTCCATTTTCAGTAAACAAATGACCCTCCATGTATATAGCTATTTTCTTTCTCTTATCTAACATAAGTTTTGATTTAATGGTTTTGCTCCATGACCTAAGGTTAATGTTGGCATTGTAATTCCCTGAATCATTTTTGCTCCAATCGCTGGATCAGGATTTAAATTATAATGAGAATCAAGATCGATGTAATCTATTTGACCTGAAATTGAAGCTCCAGCGGAAATTGAGATTGAAGATTCGCTCATACAACCTATCATTGTCTTTAATCCAAGTGCCTTTGCTGTAGATAAAATTCTCAAGGCCTCAGTAATTCCTCCACACTTCATTAGCTTAAGATTTACACCATCAACATAATCAGAATAATTAATTATATCACTTGAAAAACGGCAGGATTCATCAACAAAAATAGGCAATGGAGAATTACCATGAAGGATCTTTAAATCTTTTTCCTTTCCTTCAGCAAGAGGTTGTTCTATATATTCACATTTTCTCTTAGAAAGCCAATCAATCATTATTTTAGCGTCTTCAAGATTCCATCCTCCATTTGCATCTACCCTAAGCTTAACATTATATTTACCAGTACTTTCTAAAACCTGGTTGTACATCTCCATATCAACATAGATTCCTTTGGGAGAACCTAACTTTACTTTAAGAGATCTAGCTGGAATATTATCAAGAAGCAAGGGAATTCTTTCTCTAACTAATTCAGGGCTCATGATACCTAATGTAATCGACGTTTGTTCTTTTGGTAACGGAAGACCAAGTAGAGAATGCAGCGTGATGTTTGACTTTTTTGCTTTTAAATCCCACAACGCTATATCAAGTCCTGCATATGAACATGGGGATATTTTGAGTTCTCGAGCAGTTTTTTCAATATCATAAATAGACATTTTACTTAAGTCCATTTTAATTAACTCTTCCAGCTCAATTATCACTTTTTCAGGCGTGTCTGCACCCTCATTTTTACCTGGNGCTGATTCTCCCCAGCCTACATGACCATCTTGTTCAACTCTCACAAAAATGTTATACCTGTCTCCATGCATACCCCTACTTATTTGAAGAGGAAATCTTTTTTTTAATAAAACTTTATGTAAAGTTATCTCCATTATTATGTAATATATCTAAAAAAAANATTAAGATCTAATNAGTTTTCTATATAAAGATGAGGTAACAAACCATAGTGAAAAACCACTTAAAACTGTGAGAACACCAAATAAAGAAAAAACTCTTAGTAAAATATTATTAAAATTATCTCTTCCATTATAATCCATCGTATGACCCATCCACAAAAAGTCAAAAATCCTCCAACTTGAGTGACGAACTCTCTGAAACTTTCCGTTTTTAGCCGAAACATAAGCTGTAATTTTTTCTGGATGATTAAAATGAATTGCATATGCAGGAAGAGGTTTNCCACGNTATTCGTGATGAGGACCAATATTTTCAATTTTTTCAATAGTTGAAATCGTCAAATCCTCTTTTAAATGAAAGTTAACTACTTCTATTGCCTGCTGTTCAGTTATCTCATCTAATTTATTTCCGTTTTTTGCATTATATAATTGCTTTTCATTTACCCAATAAAACGGCTCATTAGCAATATTTAGTAATTCTAACTTTGTGATATCAGGAATCTCCTCTAAACCACTTAAGCCNGAAAATGATATTTTTGAAATAGGGTTTTTCATAAATTGATCTCCATGAATTTCATCTAAATTTGTCCAACTAAAATAAAGACCTGAAATTGTCCAAATTAAAAATTGAATCCCAATTATTAATCCGAGATATCTATGAACTTTTCTGATTTTTAAAGAAACTTTCATTTTATATTTTTTATAAGTTTTAATATACTAATTGTTGAAATTGCTCCAGTAATATTAGCAAGAATGTCAAATAAATCAAAAACTCGATTATAAGTTAAAACTGGTTGAAGTATTTCAATCAATAAACCTAATATAAAACAAATCATCAAACTTGATATTCCTGAACTTTTTAGATTCATATTAATAAATGTCTTTTTTAATCCTATTGCCTGAGATCCATATAGAATAAAGTGTCCAATTTTATCTATATGAGGTATTATTGGTTGTATTTCGTCACTTCCAGGGATGAGAAAAAAACTACAATAAATAATGATTAGGAAATTAACTACTGAGAAAATTTTCCATTTTATTTTTTTTTGAATCATTTTTAATTTCTTGTATGCTAATTTAATTAATCACATTTTATATTTGTTTAATAATTTTTTATTTGATGACTAAAAAATCTAAAGGGATTAATGAAATTGATCTTCATGGTATTCGTCACAAAGAAGCGATGGAAGTTGTGAAAGATTTTTTAAATGAAAAAGAGATGGAGGGTTCATTTTCAATTATTATAATAACAGGAAATTCAACAGTTCTTCAAAAAAGAATTTTTAAAGAAATACTCGAATTATCCATATACAACTATTATATTCCATCTTGGAATTTAGGGCAAATCATTGTAGATTATGTAAAACTATAATCCAAAAGCTAATATTAGCTCTTATGAAATATTTATGAATTTTTGATCATTTTTTTCTGACATGAAGATTTAATATTCTTTTATTTTCTTTCTTAACTATTCGATCTTTTCTGTGTCCCCAGATTTTTTTTCTTGCATTTTTTCCTGCAGATATTAAATCAATTATTGGTTTTGGGTAANTCNATTTGATATTGTAAAAGCCCTTATCTAATTCAGTCATTTTCCATGGCTCGTGAATAAACTCATTTGGAACATGTTTTAATTCAAAAACCCATTTTTTAATAAATATGCCATATGGATCATGATCTTGAGATTGTTTTATTGGATTATACATTCTAATAGTATTTATACCAGTAGTGCCTGCTTGCATCTGAAATTGTGTAAAATGAATCCCAGGCTCATAATCAAGAAATAAATTCGCAAGGTGGTAAACACCGTTTCTCCAATCACAATCAAAATGATGACAAAAAACAGAAACTAACATAGCGCGCATTCTGAAATTTATCCATCCTGTTTCCTTAAGACATCTCATACAAGCATCTACAAGTGGAAACCCAGTATTACCCTGCTTCCACGCAATTATTAAATCTTCTTTATTTGAATAATCAAGTTTCTCAAACCCTCTATTAATACATTTTGACTCATAATCAATTTCAGATTCAAACTTTTGAATGAAATGATTATTCCACTTCAACCTTGTTAATAGTCCATTAAAACTTCTTTTNTTTTGCAGATAGTNATCATGGTCTTTGACATACTGATATACTTGTTTGATTGTNATATTTCCGTAGGCTAAATAAGGTGATATTCTTCCACTTGATTTTCTACTCTCCAAAGGTTTTGAAATATGAATACTGTAATTTTTTCCTCTATCATTACAAAAGGAATTCAAATACCTCCAGGCATAGACCTCACCAGCTTTTTGAAATAAATNAGGATAGATTTTTAATTTTTTTTTCAGATGACCNCCTAANAGTAATTCTGATTTAATACTAATATTTAAACTATTGGAATAATTATTTTTAATTATTTCTTGCTTAACATGTCTATACCAATTTATATCCCAATTATCTCTATTTTTAATACCTCGGACAATTGCATCTTTTTGGAATTCTATCCAATTTACATTATTAAGCTTGAGAAATTTAGATATTTGAATATCCCTTTTCCAGGTATTTAAAATACCCGTTTCTTGATATGAGAAAACATTTTTTATTTCAAACTCATTATTTAATTCTTTGAAAACATCTAGAGATTTGGCATGGTAAATCCCTACCTTTCTTTTGTGTTTTTTTAATTCATTGTTAATAGCTTCTAAGGAATAATATATAAATTGTAAGTGCCTTAAAGAAGTATCTGGGCTGGATATAAGTGATGAATCAAAGATGTAGATAGGTATGTAATCGAGTTCTGAATTTTCAGCCTCAAAAAAAGATGAATGATCTTGAGTACGAAGGTCTCTTTTAAGCCAAACAATATTTATTTTTTTTTTCAATTCGAAAAAAATAAAAAATTTAAGACTTTACACTAACTGGTAGTTCTTTATCATTAAATTTTTTGTTCACCTTCATTGTTGTAATTAAAACAATGCCAACTGTNGNATGCANAAAACCAAAAGCAATAGCATTAAAAATATTGAAATNTCCAAAAAGTGATGCNGANATAAAAAANATNGNNGCNACAAAATTNANAGATGCAACTGANTANGCNTATATAACTCTNACNTGNTCNCNATACCANATTCTTNTNAAGGANAAATAAATAATTACCCAAAAAAGAAACTCATAGAGATATTGAATGTCATTTANTCCAAACATAATTATGTAATTTTTTTAAAATTAGTTTAATTAAATATTTAAAATTGTTCGTAGTAATATTATTAACTTATAATGAAATAAGTTTTAATTATTGAATACTGCAAGTTTGGTTTTTCGGAAAATATTAATCCAANGTCCTATTTATTAGACAAAGAAAAAGGTCTAGATAAATTAGAAANTCCAAAATCTTTATTTGGTTTATTATCCATCTTGAAAATTAGATTTCCTCCTTTTTTTATTTCATCATAGCCAATCCAAGTATTATTATAATCAGCTCCATTTAACTTTAATGATTTTATATAGTGACTATTATAATTATTATCATCTGACTTGATTGTAAATTTTTTTCCATTATGTAAACTCATTGTCACCTTATCAAAGAGCGGGCTTCCAANAACATACTGAGGAACACCTGGTGTAACTGGATAAAAACCTAAGGCACTGAATACATACCAAGCAGACGTTTGTCCATTATCTTCATCTCCACAATATCCGTCAGGTTGAGCAGAATAAAGTTTTTTCATAACATTTCTTACTTTATTTTGTGCTTTCCAAGGTTGTTTTGCATAATTATAAAGGTAAATCATGTGTTGTATTGGTTGATTTCCGTGTGCATAATTTCCCATATTAACAATCTGCATCTCTCTAATCTCATGAATTGTAAATCCGTAATAAGAATCATCAAATTTTGGTGGCATAGTAAAAACAGAATCTAACATATTAATAAATTCAGAATCTCCTCCCATTAAGTCGATAAGACCCTGAATATCATGAAAAACTGACCATGAGTAATGTAAACTATTTCCCTCTGTAAAAGCATCCCCCCATTTTAAGGGATTAAAAGGAGATTGAAAAGTTCCATCCTTGTTTTTTCCTCTCATCAACTTCGAACTCTCGTCAAACAAGTTTATATAATTTTTAGATTGATTATAGAATCGTTTAGATATTTTTGGCTTATTCATTTTTTCAGCCATTGCAGCAATAGTAAAATCTGCATATGCATATTCTAATGTGCGAGCTGCATTTTCATTAATTCCAACATCATACGGAACATAACCAAGGGTATTGTAATAGTCAATACCTTCCCTTCCGACTGATCTAACTGGACGACCTTCATTTATATTAGCGTTTTTTAAAACAGCTTCCAAAAGAGTTTTTTCATCTTTTTTATTCATATTTCCCTTTAAATAAGCATCAGCAATTATAGATGCTGAATTCGACCCAATCATGACATCCCTATGTCCAGGACTTGCCCATTCTGGTAGCCATCCAGATTCCTTATAGGTATTTGCCAAACCTTCCATGATTTTTTTGTTAAGATCTGGATACATTAAATTAAAAAAAGGGAATACAGCTCTAAAAGTATCCCAAAAGCCGTTATCTGTAAACATGTAGCCTGGTAAAACTTGACCATTATAAGGACTGTAGTGAACAACATTACCTAATTTATCTATTTCATAAAACTTTCTGGGAAATAATAAAAGTCTGTAAAGACAGGAATAAAATGTTCTGATATTATCAATATTTGCATCCTCAACTACTAATTTCTGAAATTCAGATTCCCAAGATGCCTTAGTCTCTCTCTTAAGTTCTTCAAAATTTTTTTTTCCTATTTCTTGTTGCATATTATGTTCTGCTTGCTCCAAGCTGATAAATGATGACGCAACTTTAACATTAACTTGTTCCCCCAATTCTGTCTTAAAACCAATTATTGCACCAACGTGATCTCCCTGACTTTCTAAATTATTTTGATTTAATTTCCAATTATCATTCCAAGTATGTTTCCACTTAAAATCTTTATCAAAAACCGCAACAAAATAATTATGAAAATTTTCTGGAACGCCACCATTATTATTTCTAACATAGCCAATAATTTTTCTTTGCTCAGGAATTATCTTTACCATTGAACCCTTGTTGAAAGCATCAATTAAAATATATGAGGAATCAATTTTAGGGAAAGTAAATCTGAACATTGCAGCTCTTTCTGTCGGTGTAACCTCTGCAGAAATATCGTAATCTGCTAAGTATACCTTATAGTGGTATGGCTTTGCATCTTCTGCTTTGTGNGAAAACCATGAAGCTCTTTCATCTTCTTTGTATTTAAGTTTGCCCGTAAAAGCCATAAGAGAAAAAGAAGCATAATCATTTAGCCATGGACTAGGCTGATGAGTCTGTTTAATTCCTCTAATCTTTTCATCATCATATTTATAAGCCCATCCATCACCCATTTTAGCAGTTTGAGGTGTCCAAAAATTCATTCCCCAAGGTTTTGCGATGGCAGGATATGTATTACCATTTGAGAGACTAAATTTAGAATCTGTTCCCATTAACGGATTAACTAGATCAACTAAGCTAGAGTATTGTGAATTATTAATTGATGTACTTTTTTTATTGACACAGGAAATCAGTGATAAAATAAAAACGGTCATTAATATTTTTAGAATAATTTTTATCATAATATTTATTATTTAAAAATAAGTCAAAAATTGTCATAAATACAAATAAAATGTATTTGACAAAAAATTTTTATACATTGTTTAAATGAAATATTTCAAACTTCTGTTTTTATTATTTTTTGTAGGTAAATTATTTTCTCAGGACCTCGAATTATATGAAAAAAATACTTTTATTTTTGAAAATGATACGCTCAATTATAGAATTCTAAAGCCCCTAGATTACGATCCTAACAAACAATATCCGCTTCATTTAGTTTTACATGGATCAGGGGAAAGAGGGAATGATAATATTTCTCAACTAATTCACGGAGGAAAGTTATTTTTAAAAAAAGAAAATAGAGAAGAATACAAATCTTGGGTGATCTTTCCTCAATGTTCAAGAAATGATAGATGGCCAAGTATAAAATTAGATCAATGGGACAAAACTTTTGTAAATAAAACTATAAAACCTAATAAAAGTTTAGGACTTGTTCTAGAACTAATGGATAGATTTATAGAAAAAAAGCAGGTGGATAAACAAAGAATTTATTTGAGTGGATTATCAATGGGCGGAATGGGAACTTTTGAAATGTTATATAGAAGGCCAAACATGTTCGCAGCTGCAACCCCTATTTGTGGAAATGGAATTACTCAGTTAGCTGAATCATATGCAAAAAAAGTTCCTGTATGGATTTTTCATGGTTCTGATGATAAAGTAGTTAGTCCAAAATATTCTTTAAATATGGCAAAAGCAATAATAGAAGCAGGTGGAAGCCCTAAAATGACTTTATATGAGAACGTAGGACATGATAGCTGGAATAATGCATTTGCTGAAAAAAATTTTTTAAAATGGATTCATTCTAAATCAAAAAAATGATTAATATAAATTAAGCAAAGTAGTAAAGAATAATTATCACTTAATTAAATTTGTAAAAATAAAATCCAATACACGATTCAAAAAAAAATTTTTGAAAATCACAAATTTAAAGACCATATATCAAGGTGTTTTATTTATAATTTTATTTATACCTCTTGTTCTAGCTGCTCAAAATAAAACCTCAACAACAACTATTACTCTTAAACAAGTTCGCGTTGAAGCAATGAAAATTAGTAGTCTTAAAAAAGAGGTCCCATATTCAATAAGTGTTTTAAATTTTAAAGAAAATCAAAAATTATTTCAGCAACTTTCTCTTCAAGAGTATCTTGAGGGAGTTCCAGGATTATTCTCTTTAAATGCAAACAATTATGCTCAAGACCTAAGAATTTCGTTGAGAGGTTTTGGAGCAAGATCGGCATTTGGAATTAGAGGAATTAAAATAATTATTGATGGAATTCCTGAGACCACTCCAGATGGTCAAGGTCAGATTGATAATGCCCCACTGGGATTAATTGAAAAAATAGAGGTCTTGAGAGGCCCACAGGCAAGTTTTTATGGTAATGCAGCTGGTGGTGTTATTTCGATTAAAACCATAGACAGTCTATCAGAAAATAAAAATATTTTCAAATCTTCATTTGGCAATTACAACCTCCAATCATACCAATTTACAAGCTATTTAAATAAAAAAAATACAAGTGCATTAATCTATTTTAATAATATTCAGACAGATGGATTTAGAAAAAATAGTGCGTTAAAACAAAAAGCTTTTAATCTAAAGGTAAAGCATAGATTTACAGATCAATCCCTTTTAAATTTTCAATTTAATTATACAGATAGTCCTTTAGCACAAGATTCGGGGGGATTAACAAAAGAGGAGACTTTATTGGAATGGGATATGGCCAGACAAAGGAATATTGATTATGACACTTATGAGAAAATCAATCAGCTAAAATTTGGTTTTAACTGGGAAAAAAAATTAAGAAAAAAAATTAAGTTGAATCTTTTTAGTTTTTATTCCAATAGAGACTTTTATGGAAAACTTCCTTTTGAGTTTGGAGGAATAATTGACTTGGACAGATTTTATCAAGGCCTGGGTTCAAGTCTAATTTATAATGATATTAATGAAAATTATACTCATCAAATTCAATTTGGAATTGAATACTATTCTCAAAATGATTTTCGTAAACGGTATAAAAATTTAAATGGAGTTAAAGGAAGTAATGTTTTTGATCAAAAAGAAAACTTCGATACAACTGCGATATTTTTAATTGATAAAATTGAATTAAATAATTGGATCATAAGGTCTAGTTTAAGACATGATAATCTAATTATTAGTACTGATAATTCAAAATACAATAAATACTACAATGTTATAAATCCAAGTTTTGGTTTTACTAATGAATTTAAGAATGAGCAATATATATTTTTAAATTTTTCAACCAGTTTTGAAACCCCAACATTATCTGAATTATCGGCTAACCCCAGCGGTCTTGAAGGGTTTAATTTAGAATTAAATCCATCCAAAGCACATAGCTACGAGTTTGGCTGGAAGTCATATAAATCAAACTATTTAATAGAAGCAAATATTTTTTATATAAAAAGCTCTAATGAAGTATTACCCTATGAATTAGAAGATTTTCCAGGAAGATCATTTTATGAGAATACTGGCGAAACAGAAAGAAGAGGATTTGAGTTATTTTCTCGATTTAATTGGGGGAGTTATANTGTGGAGGGAAGTTTTACATATGCAAAGTATTCTTTTAAAAATGAAGATCATAACGATCTACCTGGTATTCCAGGAACTCATTGGATTATAAAAGTTGAAAACAATCTTAACCGTGGATGGACTTCAAGATTGACCTATGAAAATGTTGGNGGATTTTATGCNAATAATATNAATACNGTGTTTATTAATTCTTTTCAAAAAACCAGATTTCAAATAGCTAAAAGAATTAATTTTAATTCAAAAATTATTGATTTTTCAGCTGGCATCAATAATTTATTAAACAAAAGATATTACGATAATATCAGACTTAACGCATTTGGGTCAAGATATTATGAGCCAGCTCCACCAAGAAACTTTTATATAAGTATTGCTTTGAAGTTGTAAAAGTTATTGCTATTAAAAATTAGGTTTGTAATCGCTTTTATCTCCTTTTACCAACTTTAAAAAAATCATAATTGATTCGTTTTCGGCAAAGACTTTTTTTACTTCTTTTTCAAGAAGGTTTATTATAGTATCATAATCTCCATAAACATGAGTGCTAAGTGGATTTTCAATAACTTTTAATTTGGTATTACGTAATGATTTAATGAATTTTTTTATTTCGGGTATAAAATCATTTTTTAATGGTAATAATGTAAGTTCTGCTGAAATATTCATTGGGAGTTATTTTTTACTGTATGTAAATTTAATACATAGTTTAAAAATTTATCAATATTTTATTTTTTTTAAAATATAATTTAATAATATCCCATATATCGGTAGAAATAAAATCAAGCCAATGATAATTTTCAATACTGTTTGAGTGCCAGCTATCTCAAACCAGTTTTGAGACATGTATTGGTCCTCGGAGCTAAAAAAGGCCACAAAAAAGAAAAAATATGAATCTATAATATTTGATATTATGGTTGATAGAGCTGGTGCTATCCACCAGATTGAATATCTTTCTCTTATGAATTGAAAAGCGTAGATATCGATTATAATTCCGAAGGCATATGCTGTTGCACTAGCAAATCCAATTCTAAAAGCAACTGATAATGGATTCCCTTCAAAATAGACAACAATAATCGACGAAATTATTGCTAAAGGATATGAAAATGTTATTATTTTTTGCGCAATTGATTTTCCAAGTAACCTAACAGTTAGATCTGTAGCTACAACAACTAAAGGGAAACTAAAAGCTGCCCAGGTTAATTTATATCCATATAATGTTAGTGGAATAGCGACAAGAGCATTAGATAAAGTAATTATAAAAATATGAATCGAGACAAGTAATAAAACTAAACTTCTATTATTCAAAGTCATACTATAAATTATGTTTTAGTTATTGCTCCCAAGGGAATACAATCCATTTTGGATCTATTGACTTGTCAATAATCTTCCCAAAAAAATTTACTTTAAAACTGCTTGTTTTATTTTCTATTAGTGATGCGTAATAAAGTTTATTATTGTGATTTCTAAAACTTTTTTTTATGAAATTAAAAGTTGATCCTGTATCGTTTATGTCATCAATTATCAAAATATTATTATNTNCTGAAATAATGTTAGTTAGTGATTTTATATTTGGTCTGTTTAAATCATCTCTTAACTGAACATCGATAACTTTGTGCTGAACATTAATTGCGTGAGATAGATATACACCTGGAATACAACCACCTCGATTTATACTAAAAATTATTTCTGGTGTAAAATTTGAACTTTCTATCTGACTNATGATTTNAGATAAAGCTNTTTTCATATCATCAATTGTNAAATANCTTTTTTNCTCTNTCATAACTTATTATTTTTNNCNGCTTNTTAAATTATTTATTNTCTAATAGATTTAATTANGTTTANTGTTTTAGCAACATCTTTTTTTAANNTTTCATAATCTTTATTTAATAAAATTTCTTTAGAGATAAGTTTTGATCCAATTCCAACACACAACACACCTGAATCAAACCATCCTCTTAAATTATTTTCTTCAGTTGATACTCCTCCAGTAGGCATAATTAATGTCCAAGGCTGAGGTCCTTTAATTGCTTTAACAAAACTTGGTCCATAGGTACTTCCGGGAAAAAGCTTTACAAGTTCACAACCCATCTCTTCAGCTTTTGTAATCTCAGTTAAAGAACCGCATCCAGGTGACCAAAGGACTTTTCTTCGATTACAAACTATTGCAATATCATGACGAAATACTGGAGTTACGACAAAATTGGCACCTGCCATCATATATCTTGAGGCAGATTCGGCATCAGTAACTGATCCAACCCCAACTATCATAGTAGGTAATTCTGAAATTACATAACTCATCAGCTCAGAAAAAATATCAATTGCTAAATCTCCTCGATTTGTAAACTCCATTAATCGAGCACCACCATCATAACATGCCTTTACTACTGATTTAACAACTTTAATATCTGAATGATAAAATAAAGGAACCATACCTGATTCCTCCATTTGTTTAATTACATGTATTCTTGAATATTGAGCCATTACTATATGCTATCTTTCTATTCGCAAAGAATTATCATCACTTATTAATTTTTCAACTTCAGTTAAACTAACCAAATTAGCATCTCCACTAATACTGTGTTTGAGCACACAAGCTGCAGCTGCAAAATCTAATACTTTTTGATCATCATCATAATTTAAAAATCCATAAATAAGTCCAGCCATGAAGGCATCACCTGCTCCTATTCGATCTACAATATTTTTGATTTCATATTTTCTACTATGGTATAACTTAGAACCATCATGTAAAATTGCTTTCCATTTATTATATGAAGCAGATATTGATTTTCTTGATGTAAAAATAACCTTTTTTACATTTGGAAACTTAATATATATTTTCTTGAACAAAGAGAGTGATAATTCTCCTTCAAAATCGTAATCTTTTCGTTTTTCATTTGATTCTGACTTGATTTCAAAAAATACTTTAATCGATTCTTCATTTGCCACTAAAATGTCACAATATGAAGTAAGTTCAGTCATTATCTTTTTTGGGTCGCATTTATAATCCCATAATTTTGATCTATAGTTTAAATCTACAGAGATAGTAAGGTCCATATCTTTAGCTATTTTTAATGCTTCTAAACATACATCTGCAGCGCTTTGAGAAATTGCTGGGGTTATTCCCGACCAATGAAACCATTTTGAGTCTTTGAAAATTTCCCTCCAGTTAAACATTCCAGGTTCAATTTTCGACATTGCTGAGTTTGATCGATCATATAAAACTTTACCAGACCTACTTCCCACACCTGTTTCTATGAAATATATTCCTAAACGTTCTCCATTCTGAATAATATGCTTAGTGCCTAAGTTGTATTTTTGCATTTCCTTCAATGCACATAAACCTATATCATTTTTTGGTAATCGAGTTACAAATTCGACTTCTGATCCAAAATTAACTAATGAAACTCCTACGTTTGATTCCGAACCACCAAAAACCATATCAAAATTATTTGCTTGAGATAATCTTAAAAATCCCTTAGGAGCCAAACGCATCATTATTTCACCAAAAGTGATTATTTTTTTCATACTCAAATTTAATATTTATATTTATTAGTGATCTAATGATTAAAATAAACATTATTCAATTTCTATTATGATTTGTTTATATATTAGTTTNAAAAGAGAATAGATCAAACACAAAACTCTATTTTAAAAATTAATTTAATAAAAGTAATATGTTAAAGTTGTCAAGAATACTAGCTACTCTCCTAGTTCTATTTACATTTAATTCTCGTTCTCAAATTAATGATGATTATAAAATTCCCAAAAAATCTCTAGTTGATTTAATTGATGTAGATCTAGCTCCCTCTGTCATTAGGGATAGTGAAAATAAAATTATGATTTTTTTATATCGTTCTGCATATAAAAGTATTGAAGATCTTTCAAGAAAGGAAATGAGATTAGGTGGATTGAGAGTTGATCCAGATCGTCATATTGGAAGTAGAACAAACTACTACAATAGAGTTAAAATAGCTAAACTAGATGAAGGTAAAACTGCAAAAGAAATAAGTGGATTACCCTCAAAAATTAACCTATCTAACTTTCAATTTTCCCCAGATGAAAGCAAAATAGCTATGACCAACACCACTGAAAATGGAGTTGAAGTATGGGTATTAAACTTATTGGATCTTAATGCAAAAAAAATATTTAAAGAAAATGCAAATGCAACGATGGGAAATGTAATTAAATGGATTAATAATAAGGAGTTGATTGTAAAATCCCTTCCAGATAACTTAAAGCCTCTAATAAATACTAATTCATCTATCCCAACTGGACCAACAATTACAGAGAACTCTGGCTCTAAAGCTCAAAATAGAACATATCAGGATTTATTAAAAAACCCTAATGATGTGGAAAACTTTAAGCAATTAACTACATCGAAACTTTTAATAGTTGATTTAGATGGAAATCAAAAAAAATGGCTTCCATCTAGAATGTATAAAAGCATTCAATTATCACCNGATAAAAAATATGTTCTTATTGATTTTATCAAAACACCATTTTCCTATATAGTTCCGTATAATAGATTTCCTACAGAAACCCATGCTTATGACACGGATGCAAACCTAATAAAAATTATCAATGATGCTCCTTTGTTAGAAGAACTCCCTAAAGGTTTCATGTCAACTACTCAAGGAAAAAGAAATTTTAGATGGAGAAGTGACAAACCATCTACTCTTTCATTCTCAATTGCTCTNGATGGTGGAGACCCACTAAAAAAAGTAGAGTATCGAGATGCATTATACCAATGGGAGGCTCCATTTAATTATCCCTCTAAATTTTTGACAAAAGTGAAAAACAGAATAAATGCTATTTATTGGGGAAATGACAAAACAGCAATAATAATGGATTTGTGGTGGAATAATCGAAACACAAAAACATATGTTTTTAATCCTTCAAACTCCAAAATTAAAGCTAAAATTATTAATGATAGAAACTATCAAGACACATACAGTGATCCAGGAAGTTTTGTAATGAAAAAAAATAAATACAACTCCTATGTGTTATTAATTAAAAAGAATTTTGTTTATTCTATTGGTGATGGGTTTTCAGAAAATGGACAATATCCTTTTTTAGATAAAGTAAATCTTGAATCAGGTAACTCNACTAGAATCTATAAATCACCTTATAAAAATAAATATGAAAATATAATTGATTATGATATTAAACAAAATGAACTTCTAGTTAGAATAGAATCACCTAATCAATATCCAAACTATTATAAAAATTCTTTAAAATCAAAAAAATTAGAGCAATTAACCTTCTTTAAAAATCCGTTTGAATCCCTAAAAAATGTTAAAAAAGAAATAATTAGTTATAAAAGAGAGGATGGCTTAGAATTAAGTGGGGTACTTTACCTACCAAAAGATAATATTGAAAAAACTAGTAAAAATCCTATGATTCTTTGGGCTTATCCAAGAGAGTACAAGGATAAATCAAGTGCTTCTCAAAAAACTAATAATCCAAATAGGTTTACATATCCTTCATGGAGCTCACCAATTTATTGGGTAAATCAGGGTTATATTATTTTAGATAGAGCAGCATTTCCAATTGTTGGGGAAGGAGATAAAGAACCAAACGATTCATTTAGAGAACAATTAGTATCCAACGCAAAAGCTGCAATAGATGCGGTTGATAAAATGGGATATATTGATCGTGATAAAGTTGCAGTTGGTGGACATAGTTACGGTGCTTTCATGGTTGCAAATTTACTAAGTCACTCAAATTTATTTGCTGCTGGTATAGCCAGGAGTGGTGCATACAACAGAACTTTAACTCCATTTGGTTTTCAAAGTGAAGAGCGAAGTTATTGGGAAGCACCTAATGTGTATTATACAATGTCTCCATTTATGCATGCTGATAAAATGAAAACACCTTTNCTTTTAATCCATGGAGAAGCAGATAATAATTCTGGTACATATCCAATGCAAAGTGTAAGATATTTTAATGCTCTTAAAGGGCTTGGTGCAACAGCCAGATTAGTAATGTTTCCTAAAGAAAGTCACGGTTATCGGGCAAAAGAAACTATTCTTCACCTGATATGGGAACAAGATAGATGGTTGGAGAAATATGTTAAAAATAAATCTATTCTAAACAAAAATTAAATTTTAAATACAGGATAAAAAAATGAAAAAACTACTTTTAATTATAATATTTCTACTATTAAGTTTTAACTCTTTTTCTCAATTTGAAAAAATTAAGAGTTTTCAAAAACAATTAATTGATAACGAAATTACCGGTAGTAATATAGCTATGGTATATAAAAATAGTGAGGTAATCTATTACAATATTCAAAACTCAGGTAAGGTAGGAGACAAAAACATAAATAGTCANAGNTATAAGCCTTATNAAGAAACAATTTTTCCAATTTGGTCTATGTCAAAACCAATTACAACTGTTGCTATTNTAATTCTTTTGGAAAAAGGTTTAGTANATTTAAACGATANNATATCTAAATATATACCTGAATTGGGGAGTATGAAATGTGAGTCTGAAAATGGAGTGTACCCTTGTAAAAATGAGATAAAGATTATTGATTTACTCACTCATAGATCTGGTTTTGGATATTATGGAGAAGCTGGTTACGGTTACGGATTTACAAATACCATTAAATATGACAACTTAGAAAGTTTTGCAAAGGACCTGTCTAGTATTGTCTTAAAATTTGAACCAGGAACAAAATATTTCTATGGAATAAATCAAGCAGTACTTGGAAGAGTTGCAGAGGTTGCTTCTAATAAAACATTCTATCAGTTTCTCAAGGAAGAGATTTTCGATCCATTGGAAATGAATGAGACTAAGTTTTACCTAGATCCTGAGGATCAATCAAGGTTTCAACCTTTATTCATAAATACGGGTGATTTAAAAGGGTTCACTTATGAGCTAAATGAACTTTCCTACAAGAAGGATAATGAAGCATATTTTGGAGGTGAAGGTTTAGTATCAACATTGAATGATTATGCGAATTTTTGTGAAATGTTATTAAATAATGGCACCTATAATGGAAAAAGAATTATTAGAAAAGAAAGTATTGATCTAATGACAAAAAAATATTCCAATTCTTATCCAAAGGAAGAATATGCTGATATCAGAAAATTGGGTTTTTACTATGGTTTTTCTTTATTTGTATTAGAAAAACCAGAGATAGATAAAACAAACTCATCAAAAGGGATTTATGGTTGGTCAGGATATCACAACACCCATTTCTGGATAGATCCAGAAAAAAAATTATTTGCAATTTTTTTATCTAGATCTAGACAAGGTATATCAACATTTGATACTCAAAAAGAATATAGGAAAGCTGTATATTCATCTTTACAGAATTAAAACTCATGTTCTAGGTCGGTTATGCTTTTAAAAAACAAGTATGAATTAAATTATTTATATTAGTTCACTTTTAATTAAAAATTATAAAAAATGAAAAAAATATTTAGTTTATTAATGTTATTATTGAGTGTTTCACTAAGCGCTCAAGCTTACCAAACTTATTCAATGCATTTCGTAAGAGTTGAAGGAGATTTAAATGCTTTTGAAAAAGTTCAATCAATGTATATGCAGAAAGTTGCTCAAAATGCTGTTGATAATGGAGATATTGCTTTTTGGGCATTTCTCAAAAGAGTTACATTAGATGGCATTGATGATGAAAAAAGAAAAAATTATCTTTTTGTTCAATCTAATACTGACGTCACAGCAATTCTTAGTGCAAAGAATGAGTGGTGGAATAATGCGAGTAAAGTTTTATCTACAGAGGAACTTGCAATAGTTGGCGAGCTTAGCTCAAAATTTTCATGGACAGAGGACTCTAGACATATTTTTAAAGATGAAATTAGTGTTGTAAAAGGACTAGGAACTCATATCCAATTTAATTTTGCTAGTCCTGACAACTTAAATGGATTCATAGCTGAAAACAAATCCCTGTGGAAGAATTATTTTTCAAAAAATATGACTAAAATGGGAATGGTTAATTGGGGAGTAGGAAGAAAAATTGCCCCAACTGGAATGAATACAGCAAGCGTATCAACATGGGACATGTTTGATAGTCTAGAAAATTTAATGAAGTATAGAGCAGATTTTGCGCTTCCTTCTGATATTGCAAAAAAATCTAAAATGACTAAATATAATCCAGACGGTTGGAGATACTCACCTATTTTTAATGCAATTACATTTGCAGTTCCCTCTGAGTAAGAAATTTTTTTTAAACCTAATATAAAAAGCTTTTTTGGTTCTTTTGTATTAGGTTTAAAACCTTAGTTTTGTTTCTATAACAATATCATCATAAATTAATTTATCCCCCAAATTTTCAAAAAAAGTTCCAGATCTAAAACGAACATTATATTTGGAACGATCGAAAGTTAAATTGGCTATCCAATAATCATCTGATGGTGACATAGAAAAACTTATTGGTTCTGTTATCCCCTTTATAGTTAGATTTCCGTTTACATCAAAACTGCCAGAACTTAATTTATTTGACCCGGTAATTTCTAAAATTGCCTCTGAAAATTTATCTACAGAAAAAAAATCATCTGATTTTAAGTGCCCTTCTAGTCTTCCCCTGTAGGCCTCAGGTAGGTCCTCGTTTTTTAATGTGGTCATATTAACAACAAATTTTCCGCTAACTGGTTGACCTTCTGATAAAGTTATAGTTCCTGATTTAAAGCCTATTGAACCGTAGTGAATTTTGGTAGTCAATTCTGTGCCAGTCCATTTTAATTCACTTGAAGAAGTATTTAAACTATATTCTTGGGCTAAGCTGGATGTTGTAATCAGAAAAATTGAAATTAAAAAAGTTATATTTTTCATAGTTGTATTTTTATGTTAGCTGTTAAATTTAATATTAATACAGCTTAGTTAATCCAAACTATATTAATTTTGATCTATTAAACTTAAAAATATTTAAATGAACTTCAACATAAAATCGATAGTTTTTGACCTGGGCGGAGTTTTGATTGACTGGAACCCAAACTATGTGTATGAAAAAGTTTTTAACGGAGATCAACATAAAATGAATTGGTTTTATGAAAATATATGTACAATGGATTGGAATGAAAACCAAGATGCAGGCTATCCTTTATCTAAAGCAACAGAGGAAAAAGTTGAAGAATTTCCTGAGTTTGAAGATATAATCAGAATGTATTACGGTAGGTGGGAAGAAATGCTTGGTGATCAAATACAAGGCACTGTAGATATATTGGAGAAATTAATTTTAGATAAAAAACATAACATATATGCCTTAACGAATTGGAGTGCAGAAACTTTTCCTAAAGCTCTAGAAAAGTTTGAATTTTTAAAATGGTTTGAGGGTATTATTGTCTCAGGTGAGGAAAAAACTAGAAAACCATTTAAAAAAATATATGATATTACAATCAATCGATTTAATCTGGAACCAAGCGAGACTTTATTTATCGATGATAATCTAAGAAATATTAAAGGAGCAAAAAAAATAGGAATAAATACTATTCACTTTTCTTCACCCGATAAATTAAAAGCAGAATTAAATAATTACTTATAACTACCTAAATTTATTAAGTGACTTTGATTTAAGGGTATGTTTTTTATAACTTGTATTTAAAATCAATCAATTATTATGAACAAAATTCCTTATTTATTTTCTTTATTATTCTTAATGAACTGCAACTCTTCTCTGGAAAAGGAAAAAAAATATTTTTCTCCTGGAGAAAAATGGATGGATAATAATGGTGTTCATATCAATGCTCACGGAGGTGGGATTTTATTTCATGAGGGTTTGTATTACTGGTATGGAGAGCATAAAATTGAGGGTGAAATTGGAAATACTGCTCAAGTTGGTGTACATCTTTATACTTCTCAAAATTTATATGATTGGAAAGATCAGGGTATAGTTTTAAAAGTAAATGAAACTGATCCTGAATCAGATATTTATAAAGGATCCATTATTGAACGCCCAAAAGTTATATTCAATAAAAAAACAAAAAAATTTGTCATGTGGTTTCATTTAGAACCTATAAATAAAGTATATAAAACAGCTGAAGGAGCTAATGTTGGATACGGAGCTGCTAAGAGCGGTATTGCATATTCTGATAGTCCATTTGGTCCATTTGAGTATCTCAGATCCGTAAGGCCAAATGCTGGTAAATGGCCAATTAATGTTCAGGATTTTCATAAAAAAAAGGTTTCCAGCGAGGTTAAAAAAATCTATGGTGGTGGACCTGAACACTTACCAGTTCATGTGGATAGTTTGAATATTCTTGGCAGAGATTTTAAAATTGGACAAATGGCTAGAGACATGACCTTATTTGTTGATAATGATGAAAAAGCCTATCATATATATTCCTCCGAAGACAATAGTACTCTTCATATTTCCATGCTTTCTGATGACTACCTCTCACATTCCGGAACATACAAACGTATCTTTCCCAGCAAATTCAATGAAGCTCCTACAATGATGAAAAGTTCCTCGGGTAAGTACTTTATAATTGCATCAGGGTGTACCAGCTGGAGTCCAAATCCAGCCAGATCTGCAACTTCTAATAATATTTTTGGGTCTTGGAAAGAGCTTGGTAATCCATGTGTTAGTCGAGACTCCCTAACGACATATTATTCTCAAAGCACTTATATATTACCTATAAATGGGATTAAAGATGCTTTTATTTTTATGGCAGATAGATGGAAGCCTGAAAATCCAATTGAGGGAACCTATGTTTGGCTTCCTATAAAAATTAAAAATGATAAGTTAATTGAACTTGAGTGGAAAGAAAAATGGGATCTTTCTGTTTTTGATTAAAATAATATTTTCATAACCTTTCTTAAAATGATTAATCGTTTAGGTGAAAATTTTACTGATTTCTTCAGAAAAAACATGCCCGATGCATTTGTTTTCGCGCTCATTTTAACAATAATTACCTCCATTTGTGCTGTACTATTTGTAAATGCAACTTTCATAGAAATTATTGACTCTTGGTACAAAGGTTTTTGGATGTTATTAGAATTTGGAATGCAGATGATTTTATTAATTGCTACCGGATATACAATTGCAATATCTCCCTTAGTCGGAATTTTAATTGATCGCCTTTCTAAGTATATTAAAACTCCAAATCAGGTTTATTTTTTTGTAACTCTCTTTGGTTTATTAGTTTCAATGATTAGTTGGGGATGGATAGTTGTTGCAGCCGCTTTTGCAAGATCACTAGCAGAAAGAATTAAAGGTATTAATTATCCATTTTTGATTGCATGTACATATATCTCAAATGGAAGTTGGGTAACGGGACTGTCTAGCTCAATTCCATTATTATTAAATACTCAAAGCAACTATTTAATTGAAGCTGGAATACTAAACGATACTATCTCAACCGGATACACTTTAGGTTCAATTTTAAACATTAGTGTGATATTTATTTATCTATTTTTTGTGCCTTTGTTAATTCTATTTATTAAACCAAAAAAGACTAAAGATTTAAGTTCGCTATTAATAACAGCTTCCAAAAATAAAAAAAGTGTTGAGCAAGAAGCATTAGATCAAAAATTACCATTTTGGGCTATTTCTGATAAGCTTAATAATAGCTTTATTTTGAATATTATAATTGCATTAATGGGATTAACATACATAACTAGGTATTTCTTCCTTAGTGGTTTTGATCTCAATCTTAATATAATGATATTTATATTCTTATTTTTAGGACTAATACTTCACAAATCTCCTCTACGTTATGGAATTGCAATGCAAAGAACAAGTAGTAATATTTCCAGTTTAGTATTTCAGTTTCCATTTTATGCAGGTATAATGGGTATAATGATTTATACTGGTTTGGGAGTATCTTTAGCCCAATGGATTGCAGAAGTAGGAACAGTTGCTACCTACCCTTTGTATGCATTTATTTTAGGTGGTATTGTTAATTTTGCTATTCCCTCTGGAGGAGGAGAGTTTGCCGTAATTGGTCCAAGCATTTTGGAGGCAGTAAAAACTATTGGATATGGTTTAACAAGCTCGGAATTAATTGAGATGATGTCAAGAGCATCATTAGCGGTTGCATATGGTGAAAGTCTGACAAANTTATTACAACCATTTTATCTTCTTTTAATTTTGCCTATAATGGGAGTTGGCACCCATCTTCAAGCTAGAGATGTAATGGGATATTTAGTCGTTCCTTTTTTAATATTATTTATTATATATATACCGCTATTGTTATTTATCCCACTTTAATAAATGATTAATCTAATAGTCTTTTTAAAATTTTACCAGATGCGCTAATTGGTAATTTATTAACTATATCTATATGACGGGGGTATTTATTGGCTGCTATTTTTTTCTTAACCCAATTTTGTAATTCTTTGGATGTTACTTTTTCTTCTTTTTTAAGAACAACATAGGCCTTAATTTCNTCACCCAATCTTTCATCAAAAATTCCTTTTACTGCAACTAANGAAATCTTAGGGTGTTTAATTAATACTTCTTCTATTTCTCTTGGATATATATTTACACCTCCTCGAATAATAATATCTTTAATTCTATCAACAATAAAATAATACCCATCATCATCTTTATATGCAAGATCTCCAGAATGCATCCAGCCTCCCTTNAATGCTTTTTTTGATGCTTCTTGATTATTGAAATAACCTTTCATAACATTATGTCCTCTGAAAATTAATTGACCCACTTTTCCGTTTGGAACTGANTTGTTATTTTCATCNATAATTTTAACTTTTACACCCCACACAGGAAATCCAACTGATCCAATCTTTCTCTTATATCCTGGATGGTTATATGAAACTAGAGGTGAACCTTCGGACATTCCATATCCTTCATAAATTGGAACCTGAAAATTTTTTTCAAATTTATTTAATAATTCCACGGGAAGAGCTGCACCTCCTGAGATTGCTATTCTCCAACTTTTATTTTGTGATTTATCAAAACGATTTTTTTCTATTTTATTGATATTACAAAGAGACCAGAACATAGTGGGTACACCAGCAAAAACTGTGACCTTGTTTTTTTTAATTTCATTTAAAACTAAATTCGGATCAAAACGAGAAAGAAGAATATTTGTAATCCCTTTAAAAATAGATGCATTCATCAAACAACTTTGACCATAAATATGAAAGAGTGGTAGGACTGTCAAAACAACGTCGTCTTTATTAAATTGAAATAAATCAACTGTTAGATTCGCATTCCAACCAAGGTTTGAGTGGGTCAGTTCCGCGCCCTTTGGATCTCCTGTTGTACCAGAAGTATAAATAATTACTGCTGTATCACTCGGATCTGATGGATAAAATTCTAAGATTTCAGATTTATTTTTTAAGAAAGAACTGTATGTGGTTATTAATTCGTCTGGCGATATTTTTTCTAAATCATTATTTTCAATTAAAATTATTTTTGATAAGTTTTTTTGATATTTAATTGAATTAGCAGACTCTTTAAAGATTGGTAAGTCTTTGTTTCCTTGATAAACAAAAAACATTTTTGTTTGAGAGTTTTTTAAAAAAAATAATACTTCATTTTTTTTTAAAAGAATACTCAAAGGAACTACAACCCCCCCCATTTTTAGAATTCCGTAATAAATTACCGGAAACTCAATTATATTTGGACATTGAATAGCTATTTTATCCCCTGGCTTAATACCGCTATTTAGAATCGCGTTAGCTAATTGATTTGTTAATCGATTAAATTCTTCGTAAGAAATACTCTTATCGTCTTGTATAAAAGCTTTCTTTTTTGGAAACTTAACAGAATTATATTCTATTGCAATAGATAAATTGAACATAAAAAGATTAATTCAATTAGAATATTTAAATTTAATTAATAAAAAAGAATTAGTTGAAAATAAAAGAATTAGTATCTATTATGAAAAAAANTTTTTTATTTCTNTTCCTACCTTTAATATTAAAATCACAAAAGATTNTATCAGATAAAAAAGAATGTCCTCCTTGTGAAATTATTTACAACGACAATAATATTAAAGAAAAATTAGATAAATGGCCTGAATTTTCTCCAGGAGACCTTTTAAAAATAAACAGCTTAACAAAAATTCAATATGAGAGATATACTGATAGTGAGTTTTTATACTATCAAGATAATTTTTTGGCGAAAGGATTCCCAAAATTGTACTATAAAATAATTCCATGGTGGAAAAAAAAAGGATTAGATCCTTGGAGTAATAAACCGTATTGGGGTAAAAATTACGAACAACCTGAACACAATTTCAAAAATCACATAAACGANAACCTAAGATGGATNTGCGGTTATTCTTATGTAGTTGAAATTCCAAAAGAATATCATAATAAAAAAAAATATCCTTTAATTATTTTTCTTCATGGGACAACTGAATCACTAAATCAAAATCTTTTTTGGCACAGAGAATACATAAGGAAGGAATTCTATAAACAAAATAAAGATCCATACATATATGCTGCCCCAATAAAACTTGATGTAGACTGGTCCCCCAATAAAATCAAAGATTTGATTGATAATATAAAAGAAAATCTATCAATTGATGATGATAGAATTTATTTAACTGGACTCAGTATGGGTGGACGCGGTAGTTTTATTGTTGCTGCTAAGCTAAAAAATACATTTGCCTCACTCTTTGTTGTGGCTCCACATCACGGTCCATACGAATATATATCATTGGCAAAAGAATTGAAAGATTTACCCATTTTAATAACTCATGGTGACATAGATGAAACTTCATCTTTCAAAATAGCAAAAAAAATGGCAGACACTTTAATTTCATTGGGTTCTAAAAAAATTATTTTTAAAAGAAGAGAAAATATTGGTCATACCTCNTGGTACGAACCCTACAGGGACTCCGTAAATATTAAATGGATGATGTCATGGAAAAAATAAAAACTAAACTATTTTTGTGATCAATAATTTATAAATGTTAAATAAAAAAATTTGTGGTTTATTTTTAATTTTTTTAATCTCCACCGTTCCTGGTTGTAGTAAAGAAAATACTTCATTTGAAACAATAAATCTAATTTCAAATAAAAACCAATTAGTTGGGGTTGAATCTTGCCCCCCATGTGAAATAATTGCCTCCAAAACTGATCATAATATTGGAGAAAAAAAATGGACAAATATTGANGCCAGTAAAGTTTTAAAAGTAAATGATTTAACAAAATTTCAATATGAACTAGCCGAGAATGCATATCCAAATACTTATTGGAATATAGACCCCTGGTGGATGAATTATGGTGTTGATCCTTGGAGTGAATATCCATATTGGGGTAATAATTACGTACAACCAAATCATAATTTTAAGGAATGTGTTGATGATGAATTAAGATGGATGTGTGGATACTCATTTATTGTTGAAACTCCAGAAAATTATTCAACTGATTATAAATATCCCTTAGTAATTTTTTTACATGGTAGTGTTGTCTCAAATGCTGGAAGTTTTCAGTATAGGGAAACTACAAGAAAATCATTTTATAAATCTCAAACTGATCCATACATATATGCCGCTCCAATTAAACTAGAAATAGATTGGGATTCAAAAAAAATAAGTGACATGATTGAAAATATAAAACAAAATTTAAATATTGATGAAAAAAGAATTTATCTAACTGGTTTAAGTATGGGTGGAAGAGGTTCTTTTATTGTTGCCGCTGACCTTCCTGAAACATTCGCAGGAATTATGCCTTTATCACCTCACGATGGTCCATACAGCTATGTTCCATTAGCAAAAGAAGTTAAAGATATACCCATATGGATGAGTCATGGTCAATACGATAACGTATCTTCCTATTATATGGCAAAAGAAATGGCAGATTCATTGACTCTTTATGGAGCAGAAATAAAGTTCAAAACACTCTCAATCGGGCATTGGGGTTGGAATGAAATATATAGTGATTCAGATGCTATTAATTGGCTAATGTCTTGGAGAAAATGACTTTAATCTATAATAGATTTAAGTAATTTTCTGACTTCTAATGGGTTTTGAATATAATACTTCGCATTAGTATTTTTATTTCCAACTTTAATTGAAAAAGAATCTTCAGGTAAAGTATTAAACATATATTCATCACTAATATCATCGCCCATACAAATTATAAAGTCGTAATTATTTTTAAATAGCTCAGATATTGCAACGCCCTTATTAATCCTAACACTTATTATCTCAATAGCTTTGTTCAAGTCAAGTANCTGAAGCTCTTCTGAAATTAAACTAGTCAAAACAGTCTTAAATTCCACAACTCTATCAGATGCTAATTCAGGGTCAGATTTTCTGTAATGCCAAACTAAGCTATTTTTTTTCTTTTCAATAAATGTTCCAGGAGTCCTGTCAGTAAATGTTTCAAATAGTGGTATAAGATCTTCCATCCATAAATTTGACACTTTTAATTTCTTTGTCCAATCCTCATTATTAACTTTTTGATAGTGTCCATGCTCAGCAATTAAAGTAATTGGTATTTTACCAAACCATTTGTTTAAAAACTTTTTATCTCTTCCGCTAACTATTGCGACATGAGTATCTGTTTTTTTATTTAAATCTTTTATTAAGTTAATTAAATTTTCNTCAGGAATTGCAAGCTCTGGATTTTCNTTAAATTCNACAAGCGTTCCATCATAATCAATNATTATTAATCTTTTNGATGAGTTCTNAAANGATTTTTTAATATTTATTTTTTGNNCNNTNTCAATTTTNATNGTNTGAGTATCATCNATTTTGATTACTGAATTTAAAGCTCTCATAAATTCATTTGCCCAGCGCTGAACNGTATATCTNCTNAANCTTTTTTGCATACTTCTATTTCTTTCCTTTTGTTCATCTANGCTCATNGTNAGAGCNTTNTNAATTGNATCTGCCATAGAATTGAGATCNAATGGATTAACNAGTAATGCTTCAAANAGTTCTTTGGAGGCNCCTGCCATTTCACTGAGAATTAAAACTCCATCTAAATTTACTCTAGTTGCAATGAACTCNTTTGCAACAAGATTCATTCCATCNCGAACTGGGCTAATCATTGCAATATCTGAAGTCATGTATAGATCAATCAAATCCTCAAAATCCATCGCTCTGTAATAGTACCAAATTGGTGTCCAATTTACAGTTGCATGCTTTCCATTAATTCTCCCAACTGTTTCATCTGTTTCTTTTTTTAATTTTTTGTATTCTGGTACGTCTGATCTTGAAGGAACTGTTAACATTACTAACCTGACTTTCTCACAGTATTCTGGATGCTCGGTCAAAAAAACATCAAAAGCTTTTATTCTATTAATAACTCCTTTAGTATAATCGAGTCTATCAATTGATAAAATCAATTTTCCTCCATCGTCCCCTTTTCTGTGGAGTTCAAGCTGTTTTTTCAATTCAGATCTCTCCTTGATTTTTTGGTCCATATGATCTTTCGCAGCATCATGAAATTTATTGTAATCGATTCCCATTGGAAAAGTGTTGACTGTGACTTCTCTGGAAGGAAGGCTAACCTTATTATAGTTGACCTCATACTTAAGTATCCTTCTAACTGAGCTTAAAAAATGTCTTTGATAATCATATGTGTGAAAACCCACAAGATCTGCTCCTAAAATTCCTTCAATTAATTGGACTCTCCATGGAAAAATTCTAAAAATTTCAAAAGANGGAAACGGTATATGAAGAAAAAAACCAATAGTGACATCAGGTCTTTTGTCCTTAATCATTTTAGGACAGAGTAAAAGTTGATAATCATGTATCCAAACTATATCTCCCTTTTCTATGTTGTTAATGACAATTTCACTAAACTTTTTATTTATCTCAACATATGAATCCCAATATTTTTCATCAAATCTTGAGAACTCTATGAAATAATGAAATAAAGGCCAAATACATTTATTTGGTAATCCATAATAAAAATCATCGATTTCTTTTTTATTAAGACTAACTGGATAATAATTCAATTTTTTTAATGAATTTATTAATGGTTTATATGAATCATTATCAACCGAATCAGACGCAATACCAGGCCAACCAATCCATAAAGAATTTTTTCCTTGGTGAACAGAATCCATTCCAGTTGCTAATCCGCCACTTGTAGTGTTAAATACATATGAATTTTCTAATTTCGTGATTTGAACAGGGAGCCTGTTTGAAACTATTATGTTTTTAGCCATAAACACTTAAATTTAGGAAAATAATGAACTCCAATTTGCAAAAAGATAATTTAAATTTTGGAATAATAGGAAATTGTAAATCTTCTGCACTAATAAATGAAGATTCCTCAATAGATTGGTCTTGCTTACCCGAATTTGATTCACCGTCAGTCTTTTGTAAAATCTTAGATGAAAAGATTGGAGGTAGTTTTAAGATAGATTGTGATTCATCTTATTTAATAGATCAAAAATACATGGAAAAAACATGTATACTAATAACAACCTTCAAAAACTCAGAGAATGAATTTGAAGTGATTGATTTTATGCCAAGATACCAAAAAGAGAATGGAGTTTATTATTCTCCNCCCCAAATAGTTAGNGNACTAAAACTAATAAAAGGTAAACCTAAATTTAGGGTTTTATATGACCCTAAATTAAGTTTCTCAATGGGAAAAACGAACAGCTATGTAAAAGAAAACTTTATTGTAAGTGTATTAAACGAAGACAGATACGAAACTCTCTATCTCTATACTGATTTAGATAAAAACCAAGTCTTGAATTCCAAAGAAATAACTCTTACAGAAAATCATTTTATGACTATCTCCTACAATGAAAAAATTATAATACCTGGCATAGAAAGTACTTTTTTAGAGTTGGAAAAAACAAAAGTATATTGGACAAATTGGTGCTATAAGACACCTCTCTTCAAAAATTATAATGATCANGTTTTAAGAAGTGCTATGACCCTGAAGCTTCTAACCTANGAAAANACNGGNGCTGTTCTCGCTGCAGCAACAACTTCTTTNCCAGAAACAATTGGTGAAGTAAGGAATTGGGATTACCGATTTTGNTGGATAAGAGATGCATCAATGGTTATAAAAGTAATTGCTAAATTGGGACATGTGAGAATAGTTAAGAACTTTATTGAATACATAATTGACCTTATTCCAACTAAAGAACAAAAACTCCAAATTATGTATGGAATNAAAGGTGAAAAATTACTTACNGAAAAAACATTAGACCACNTGTCAGGTTATAAAAANTCAAAACCNGTAAGAGTNGGAAATGCAGCTTTTTCTCAAAAACAAAATGATATNTATGGNATTCTTATGGATGCCATTCATTATAAAATTGAAAAATTTACTNACGAAAATGATAAACATGAAGANCTTTGGTCAATTGTTAAATCTATAGTATGGGTTGTAAATAATAATTGGAAATTACCTGATAAAGGAATATGGGAGTTTAGAAATGAAGATCAACATTTTACTTTTTCAAAATTACTTTGTTGGGTAGCAATTGATAGNGCAATTAAAATTTCCAAAATAATTCAAAATGGTAAATCAGCAAAAAAATGGACACCTTTAAGAGATGAAATAAAAAATGATATAATGGAAAATGGCTGGAATGAAAAAAAAGGAGCTTTTACTCAATCATATAGCTCCGATCACCTAGACGCCTCAATTTTACTTATGCAACCTTATGGATTCATAGAGGCAAAAAATAAAAAATATATTAGTACTGTTAAAGCAATTGGAAAAGAATTATCTCACGAGGGTCTCCTTTTTAGATATAAAAATACTGATGATTTTGGAACTCCAAGTTCCTCTTTTACNGTTTGTACCTTTTGGTATATAGATAGTTTGTATAAAATTGGTGAAGAAAAAAAGTCAAAGGAATTATTTGATAAATTACTTTCATACAGTAATCATCTTGGTTTGTTTAGTGAAGATATTGATTTTAAATCAAAAAGATTACTCGGTAATTTTCCTCAGGCATATTCACACTTGGCNTTAATTGATACCGCTCTGAATTTTAATAATTAAGCTTAAGGGGTTTTATTTATTATAATTGTATAATTTTAAATAGAACAACTCTTGTTAAAAAATGAAAAAAATTTTATTTTATTTGATCTTTTCTTCTTGTTTAATTAATGGGCAAAAAAATGATACTTTTAAATGGTTTAACCCTGAATCATCGAAAGAGAATTTAATTGAAGGACAAGCTTGGCCTAAAGGAGTTGAAAATTATTATGACAGACTTCCATTAAAAGCAAAAATAAAAGTCAATTCTAATGTTTGGAAATTAGGTTCTCAATCTTCAGGCCTAATGATTAGATTCAGATCTAATTCTGAAGAAATAAAAGTTCGTTATCAAACAAAAAATAAAAGTTATTCATTAAACCATATGCCTGCCACAGGAGCAAGTGGAATTGATTTATACGCTATTGATGCAGATGGAAAAAAATTATGGGTTTCCTCAACATTTGGAAGAAGTTTTAAAGATACTATTCAATATCATTATTCAAGATTAAAGCCTAATGACAACTATAATAAATTTGGAAGGGAATACAGGCTATATCTCCCCTTATATAATGAG
>PAHL01000059.1 GCA_002711185.1 Flavobacteriaceae bacterium | reverse complement strand
AGAATATAATTCGAGTTTTGTTGGGTATTTTCCATCAGATAAACCAAAATACTCATGTATTGTATTAATTAATAAACCCAATAAAGAAATAGGTTATTATGGATCCACCGTTGCTGCACCGGTATTCAAGGAGATTGCAGAAAGAGTTTATAATGGTGTTTTAAGTGAAAAATCTGTTTCAATTACTAATTTGAAAATAAATCGAGTAAATAAAATTACTACTAACAATGAGCTTCCAAGNCCTAATTGGATACGANNTGATGGANGTNCTTCCATTTTTAGAAAAGCTTGGAATAAAAGTAGAGGTNATTGGTAGTAAAGGAAAAGTTAAAAGTCAATCTATNTCCTCAGGAACTTTTTTAAATAANATAGATAAAATTATTCTCCAAGTATCATGATGGAATTAAAGGACATACTNTATAAAGTACCNATAATTGCAACATCTGGNTNNTCANCTAGANAAGTTAAANANATTAATTCCGACTCAAGAGATTTAAAGAAAAATAGCTTATTTATTGCATTAAAAGGNAATAANTANGATGGACATAAATATATTGAAACTGCTATTAAATCTGGAGCTAACGTTATTGTATGTGATAANATTCCAAAAAAAGTAAATAAGTCCATTACTTACATAAAAGTATCAAATACNANNAGATCACTTTCAGTAATTGCTTCAAATTTTTATAATAATCCCTCGAAAAAAATAAAATTAATTGGAATTACTGGTACTAANGGNAAGACAACTATTTCAACNCTATTATATGATGTTTTTAATAGTCAAAATCAAAAGGCAGGTTTGATATCAACAATCAACATTAAATATGGAAAAAACAATTTTTCATCCAAAAATACGACTCCTGATATTCTGAAAATAAATTATTTGCTGTCTNAAATGGTTAAAGAAAATATTAAATACTGTTTTATGGAAGTCTCATCACATGGAATATCTCAAGGAAGAATTGATGGACTGAATTTTATTGGTGGTGTNTTCACAAATTTAACTCGTGATCACCTTGATTATCATAAAAGTTTTAAAAATTATAGAAATGTAAAAAAACAATTTTTTGACTTACTTCCAAAAAANACTTTTTCATTGGTTAATAATGATGATAAAAATGCATCATTTATGATACAAAATACTCTTTCAAAAAAATCAACTTATGCGATTAAAAACNTAGCGGATTTCAATTTAAAAGTACTTGAATCTAGTTTTAACGGGATGTTACTCAAAATTAATAATAACGAAACATGGACAAGTTTATTAGGAGAGTTTAATGCTTCAAACTTATTGGCTGTTTATGCAGTTTCTGTTTTAATGGGTCTTGAAAAAATAGAAACTCTAAAAAGAATCAGTCTGTTAAAAAATGTTCCTGGAAGATTTCAAATATTTAAATCTGATTCTGANTGNTATGTAATAATTGATTATGCTCACACTCCAGATGCGTTGGAAAATATAATNCTTGCAATTAATCAAATAAGAACNCAAAATGAAAAATTAATCACAGTNATCGGTTGTGGTGGTGAAAGAGACATGGAAAAACGATATGAAATGGGAAGAATAGCATCTAAAGAAAGTGATAATGTAATTTTTACATCTGACAACCCAAGAGATGAAAATCCAATAACAATAATTGAACAAATGATGAGTGGTGTTAAAAGTCAAGATAAAAATAAAATTATATGCATAGAGGATAGGGAAATGGCAATAAAAAAATCCAGAGAAATCTCAAATAAAGAAGATATAATCTTGATTGCAGGAAAAGGCCATGAAACTTATCAGGAAATATCAAATAATAAAATTCCATTTGATGACTTTTTAATTGCAAAAAAATACTTTAAAAATAAACTATAAACCCCATGCTTTATTATTTATTCGAATTTCTTGAACAAAAATATCAATTTCCAGGAGCAGGATTATATCAATTTTTATCATTTAGAGCTGCAGTTGCAATGATGGTATCATTGAGCTTTTCTCTTGCTTTTGGTCAAAAAATAATCAATTATTTGATAAAATTTCAAATTGGAGAATCCATAAGAAAACTTGGTTTAATTGGTGAAAAAGAAAAAAATGGAACTCCAACTATGGGAGGATTAATTATAATTTTTTCCACAATTATTCCTGTTGTTCTTTTTGCTAAACTCGAAAACATATATATACTTTTATTACTATTTACGGCTATATGGATGGGTGTTATAGGAGGAATAGATGATTACATTAAGATATTTGAAAAAAATAAAAGAGGATTAAAAGGTAAATTTAAAATTATAGGTCAGATAATTTTAGGNCTTATTGTGGGATCTACTCTTTATTTTCACCCGGAAATAACTGTTAGACAAAAAATTAAAATACCTGAAAATATTGTTGCTGGATCTCAAAATCCATTNGCTCCTGAAGAAAAGGCATTTGTAACTAATATACCATTGATAAAAAATAATGCATTCAATTATTCTGATTTAATTACTTGGTATGATAATTCNNTAATTGANTATACATGGATTATATTTATTCCAATTGTNATTTTCATTGTTACNGCAGTTTCAAATGNTGCTAATCTTACTGATGGTCTGGATGGACTTGCAGCAGGAAGTTCATCAATAATAGTTTTTGTTTTAGGAATTTTTGCCTGGGTTTCGGGTAACTTCATTTTTGCAGACTACCTAAATATTATTTACATACCTCATGTTGGTGAAATAACTGTTTTTATTTCTTCCTTTTTAGGCGCATTGATTGGTTTTTTATGGTTCAATACTTTTCCAGCAGCAGTTTTTATGGGAGACACTGGAAGTCTTACAATTGGTGCGTTGATATCAGTTATAGCATTAATTGTCAGAAAAGAATTATTAATTCCATTATTGTGTGGAATATTTTTTATCGAAACCTTATCAGTTATAATTCAGGTATTATATTTTAAATATTCTAAAAGAAATTATGGTGTTGGAAAACGAGTTTTTTTAATGGCTCCAATCCATCATCATTATCAAATAAAAGGATTCAATGAAAGTAAAATTGTTACTAGATTTTGGATAATAGGAATTTTACTGGCAATCCTTGCAATTGTAACATTAAAAATAAGATAAATGGACAAAAAACTAGTAGTTTTAGGTTCAGGAATCTCAGGTCTAGGTTCAGTAAATTTAGCTTATAGTAAAGGTTTTGAAGTTTTTGTTTCGGATGCTGGAAGTATTAGTGAAAATATAAAAAAACAATTTGATAGTTTAAATATTTACTGGGAGGAAAATACAAATGAAGTTACATGTCTAAAGCAAGCCAGTTACTTAATTAAAAGTCCAGGTATCCCAAATAATTCCCCATCAGTCATAAAGGCAAAAGTTTTAGGTATTCCTGTAATTTCAGAAATTGAGTTTGCATCAGTTTACACAAATGCTAAAATAGTTGGAATTACGGGAACAAATGGAAAAACATCGACTACTGAATTAACTTATCATATTTTAAAGAAAGCAGGACTTAATGTTGGGATTGCTGGAAATGTAGGTTTAAGTTTTGCCCAGCAAGTACTTGATAATTCATTTGATATTTACGTTCTAGAGTTAAGTAGTTTTCAACTAGATGATATTGTAAATTTTTCTCCAGATGTTGCAGTAATAACAAATATAAGTCCAGATCACTTGGATAGATATAATAATGATTTTCAAAAATATATAAGCTCTAAGTTAAATATTACCTCAAACCAAAACAAAACCCAATTTTTAATTATTAATGCAAACGATAATAATCTTATGAATGCAATTAAACAAGGGTCTATAAAATCAAGTAAACATTTTTTTGGTTTTGAAATTCAAGGTTCATCATCAACATCATTAATAAAAAATAAAATAAATATTAAACATTTAAATTCAAACACTATGATTCCGATTTCATCATATCCACTAAAAGGTCGTCATAATTTACTAAATGCTATGGCTGCTTCAACAGTAGCATCTATTTTTAAAATAGATAAAAATATTATCCGAAAAAGTTTAGAAAACTTCAAATCTCTTCCTCATAGACTGGAACATGTTTTAAAAATCCATGATGTTAATTACATTAATGATTCAAAGGCAACTAATGTTAATGCAACATTTTATGCACTAGAAACCATAAATAAAAAGGGTATTTGGATAGTTGGTGGAATTGATAAAGGTAATGATTATGAAGAGCTAATTCCTTTGGTACAGGAAAAAGTAAAAGCTATTATTTGTTTGGGAAAGAATAATGAAAAGCTAATAAATGTATTTCAAAGTATTGTGAATGTAATTGTAGAGACTGAGTCTATTGATGAGGCTGTTAAAATTGCACATAACATTGCCAAGAGAAAAGAGACCGTTATTTTATCACCTGCATGTGCAAGTTTTGATTTATTTAAAAACTATGAAGATAGAGGTAATCAATTTAAAAAAGCAGTAAGAAACTTATAGTAAGTAATTCATGGAAAGAAATAGTTTTTTTAGGGGGGATATAGTTTTATGGTGTATAATTACTCTGTTGGCGATATTTTCTTTTTTACCTGTTTTTAGTGCTAGTTCTAATTTAGCATTTGTAATAGGTAAAGGAACGCCAATTGGTTATCTATTCAAGCATTTTACAATAATGACTTTTGGTTTTTTACTAGTTTATGTTTTTCATAAAATTCCATTTATATACTTTAAGGGTATTTCTGTTTTAATGATTCCTGTTGTTTTTATTTTATTAATATATACTGCTACTCAGGGAAATATTATAAGTGGTTCTAATGCTAATAGATGGATTCAAATACCAGTAATTGGTTTTAGTTTTCAAACATCTTCTCTAGCATCAATTATATTAATGATGTACATAGCTCATTATNTATCTAAAAATCAGAATAAAATTATAAAATATAAGACTTCATTTTGGTCTCTATGGTTACCTGTGATGGGTGTATTATTATTAATTTTTCCTTCAAATTTTTCTACTGCAGTCATATTATTTAGTATGGTTATTATGCTTCTTTTTGTTGGTGGATACCCATTGAAATATTTATTTTTTATATCAACATCTGTATTATTAGTTTTTATATTATTTGTNNTCACAGCCAAAGCTTTTCCTGATATAATTCCAAATAGAGTTGACACATGGGCGAATCGAATAACTAATTTTAACTCAGCAGAAAAGAGCGAAAATTATCAAATCGAAAGATCAAAAATTGCTATTGCTTCAGGAGGTATATATGGAAAAGGTGCAGGAAAAAGTGTAATGAAAAATTTTCTTCCACAGAGTTCATCAGATTTTATTTATGCGATAATTGTTGAAGAGTATGGTCTAATTGGTGGTGTTATATTGATTATACTCTACATTCTACTCCTTTTTAGGATTATTGTAATTTTTCATAAGTCTGAAAGTTTATTTGGAAAACTTTTGGTTGTTGGATTAGGTGTTCCAATTGTATTCCAAGCGTTTATAAATATAGGAGTAACTGTTCAGCTATTTCCAGTTACAGGACAAACATTACCTTTAGTTAGCAGTGGAGGCACATCAGCTTGGATGAATTTTATCGCGATTGGAATTATTTTAAGTGTTAGTAATTCAATTAAACATGAAAATATTGATAACCCCTTATTTATTTTAAGTGAAGACAAATAAATATATCTTCTCGGGTGGTGGAACTGGGGGNCATATTTTCCCAGCAATTTCTCTTGCAAANCAAATTCAAATTGAAAATCCAAATGCAGAAATTCTTTTTATAGGCTCATCTGGTAAAATGGAAATGAGTAAGGTTCCTGANTATGGNTTTAAAATAATTGGGCTNCCAATNGATAGCTTCAAACGAAAAATTAGTTTTAGCCACTTNATCTTNCCNTTAAAACTTTTAATTAGTATTCTAAAATCANTNTTAATATTGAGAAGTTTTAAGCCAAANATTGTANTAGGAACTGGAGGATATGCTAGTGGNCCTATTTTATTTACAGCTCAAATTTTAGGATACCCAACTTTGATTCAAGAACAAAANTCATANGCTGGAATAACAAANAAATTACTAAGTANNAGAGCNNCAAAAGTNGCNGTAGCTTATCCAAATATGGAAAGNTTTTTTCCNAAAAATAAAATTGTTTTTACNGGAAATCCGATCCGTAAAGAAATTTTGAAAAAAACCAATAAGTNNNAAGCTAAATTNCATTTTAATCTAGATCCAAATCANCCNGTAATAGGAATTACTGGAGGNAGNNTAGGAGCAAAAAGGATNAATTCAATTATNGAAAAAAATTTAAAGTTCNTTANTAAATTAAANGTTCANATTTTGTGGCAATGTGGNGTNNTATATTATAATATTTATAAAAAAAATCAAAACTCAAAAATTAAAATAATTCCTTTCGTTAAAAGAGTTGATTATTGGTATAATTCAATTGATTTATTGATTTCTAGATCTGGAGCATCTACAATATCTGAGATTTGTTCAACNTGTACACCATCCATATTAATTCCTTCACCAAATGTATCAGAAAACCACCAATATCATAACGCAATGTTATTACATAAAGAAAAGGCATCTGAACTAATTGAAGAAAAAGACCTTGAAAATGAATTTAAATCTATTATAAAAAAGATATGGTTAAGTGAGAAAATTAAAAATGAAATGAAGTACAAATTAAAAAAGTTATCGAAACCTAATTCAACTTCAGAAATTATCAATTGTATAAAAGACATATTAAATTGAAAAATAAAAAATTATATTATTTGTTGGGTATAGGCGGAGTTGGAATGTCATCAATAGCTCAATATTTAATTTTGAAAGGTTATAAAGTTTATGGCTTTGATAATAGTCATTCTGTAATTACAAAAATGCTTGAAAATAAAGGATTAAATATAATATATGATAATTCAATTGATAAAATCCAATCTACAATTCAAGGAAGCGATATTGAGGTAGTATATTCAGCTGCTATTAAAACTGATCATCCAATATTTTCATATTTTATTGATAAAGGTTTCAAGCCAATTAAAAGAGCTGTTTTTTTAGCCTCAATTGTTAATGAATCGGAATCATACGCAGTTGCCGGAACACATGGAAAAACAACCACAAGTTCAATTTTAACCCATATATTCAGTTATTCGAATTTATCTTTTAGCGCATTTGTTGGAGGATTAATGTTACCGCAAAAAACAAATTTTTTAAGTAGTGGTTTTGAGAAAACAATCGTAGAAGCGGATGAGTATGATCGTTCTTTTTTGAATCTGACACCATTTTCAGCATGTATAACATCAATTGATGCAGATCACTTGGATATATATAAAAATCATAAATCACTCAAGGATGCTTTTATCAGATTTTCTAGAAAAGTTACAGGTAATTTAATTGTACATAATAGTATTCCATTTAGTGGATTAACATATGGAGTAAACACCAATTCTGATTATCAATTTACTATTCGAAATAAATCTAATACTGGTTATTTTGTAGATCTAAAAACTCCCAATGAAAGCATTTTAAACATTTTTTGTAATGTCTTAGGTCATCATAATCTAGAAAATATGCTAGCTGCTGTTGCTCTCGCAGATCAATCTAAATTAGAATTGAATGAGATTATTCCATCNCTTAAATCATTTGGTGGAATTATGAGAAGAATGAATATTTATGAAATTGAAAATAAAATAATAGTAGATGATTATGCTCACCATCCAACAGAAATTGAAGTTGTGTATAATACATTAAGGAATAGATATCCAAAATATAACATTGAAGTTATTTTTCAACCACACCTTTATTCAAGAACATATGATTTTATGGATGATTTTGCTCGGGAATTATCAAAATTTGATAGTATAAAAATTATGGATATTTATGCAGCAAGAGAAAATCCAATTGAAGGAATTAANAGTAAAAAACTAATTAATAAAATATCTAAAACAGCAATGCACATTGAACCTGAGGACTTCAANGAAAGTATTGATTCTAGTAAATGTAAAATTATAGCAGTTCTTGGAGCTGGAGATATTGGAGAACTTATAGAACTATTTTTAAAAAATAAATTAGATGAATAAAGAAAAAGTAATTCTATTTTTTGTGATTATTGGAATAATTTCCTTAGTTGTTTTTTCTAATATTAAGAATAGCTCTAGAAATAATATTGAATTTATTATATCATTTAATAAAAATGAGTCAAGATTTTTAAATGATTCTCTCGTTAATAAATTGTTGATACAAAACATGCAGCTCNATAAAAATGAATCAAATCTTACTATAGATTTGAAGGAGATTGAAGACTTTTTAGAGATTCAGCCAGAAATTTTAAATGCTGAGGTATTTCTNCTNACTAATGGCAAGTTGAAGATTGAAATTTCTGAAAGAAAACCTATAATTAGAATTCAAGAAAGAGGCTTTTATTTAGATAAAAATGGAGAAAAAATACCATTATCAAAGAATTATGTTTATAAAGTTCCAATTTTTTCTAATTCTTTTAAAAATAAAAATATTGATCAAATAATNTATTTAACAAAAATAATGTCAAGTGATAGTTTTTTTAAAAATGAATTTTCAGAAATGTGGATTGAGGATAATAAATTTTATATNAGGTTTAGAAATTTTGATTTTAATATTTTGTGGGGAACTAATACTAAAATAAATAATAAATCGAAAAATCTTTTGGCTTTTTGTGCTTATTCGCAGCTCGATTCTTTAAATCCTAGTCCAAAGAGAATTGATTTATCAATTGAAAATCAAATAGTAGCNATTTACTAATGGAAATAAATAATAATATATCTGTAGGATTGGATATTGGAACAACAAAAATTGTTGCAATGGTAGGTGTTAAAAATGAATATAATAAATTGGAGATACTTGGTATTGGTAAATCAGAAAGTCTTGGAGTACACAGAGGAGTNGTTAATAANATAACTCAAACTATTCAGTCAATTCAGACTTCAATTAACGATGCCAAAAATTCATCAGGACATGAGATTAATGAAGTAGTTGTAGGAATAGCAGGTCAACATATAAGAAGTTTACAGCACAGTGATTATATAACTAGAGTTAATCCTCAAGAAGTTATNGATGAAAATGATATTGAAAAACTGATTCAACAGGTTTATAAGTTGGTAATGTTACCCGGCGAAGAAATTATTCATGTTCTTCCGCAAGAGTACAAAGTTGATGGACAAGCAGAAATTAAAGAGCCAATCGGGATGTATGGCGGAAGACTTGAGGCTAACTTTCATGTGGTTGTTGGTCAAGTTTCCTCAATTAAAAATATTGGTAGATGTATTAAAAGTGCAGGCATAAAAATGGGAGATATAACTCTTGAGCCACTAGCCTCAGCTGATGCTGTATTGAGTAACGAAGAAAAAGAAGCCGGTGTAGCTCTTATTGATATTGGAGGTGGAACAACTGATTTAGCAATTTTTAAAGATGACATAATNAGACATACTGCTGTTATACCTTTTGGTGGTAATGTTATAACTGAAGATATAAAAGAAGGATGCTCTATAATTGAAAAACAAGCAGAACTTTTAAAGATCAAGTTTGGATCAGCATGGCCAGGTGAAAATAAAGACAATGAAATAGTATCAATTCCTGGTTTAAGAGGNAGAGAACCTAGGGAAATATCATTAAAAACTTTATCCAAAATTATAAATGCAAGGGTAGTTGAAATAATAGAACAAGTTTTTTTAGAGATAAAAAACTATGGACATAGNGATCAAAAAAATAAGTTAATTGCTGGAATTGTTTTGACNGGGGGAGGAAGTCAATTAAATCATTTAAAACAATTAGTAGAGTATATTACTGGAATGGATACTCGAATAGGTTACCCCGGAGAACATTTAGCTGGTGATTCTGACAAAAGNACNGGCCCAATTTTTTCAACAGCCGTAGGATTATTGATGAACGCAATTGAGAATAAAAAATCTAACTCTGAATTTGATAAAATTAAAGTGGATAATGAAATCAATGAAAATAGTTCTGAACAGGAAGAAATTCTAAACCTAAAAAATAAAAAAACGATTTTTGAAAAATGGGTAGATAAATTCAAGGAGTTTTTAGACAACGCATAAAGAAAAAAATTTATGAATCAAGAAAATAATACAAATTTTAGCTTTGATTTGCCAAAAAATAGAAGTAATGTGATCAAGGTTATTGGTGTGGGAGGTGGTGGAAGTAACGCAATAAACTATATGTTTCAGCAAGGAATTGTTGGAGTTGATTTTGTTGTTTGTAATACAGATGCTCAAGCCTTAAATGAAAGTTCAGTGCCAATCAAGATTCAACTTGGAGCTAATTTAACCGAAGGCTTGGGGGCTGGAGCAAATCCAGAGGTAGGAGCAAGTGCTGCTCAAGAGAGTTATGAAGACCTTAAAAGTTTATTAACTACTCAAACCAAAATGGTTTTTATTACCGCAGGTATGGGTGGAGGAACAGGAACAGGAGCAGCTCCAATTATTGCAAAAATGGCTCGTGAGTTTGATATATTAACTGTNGGTATTGTAACAATGCCTTTTCAATTTGAGGGAAAGTTAAGATTGGATCAAGCTCAGGTTGGATTAGANAANATNAAAAAAGAGGTTGATTCATTGGTAGTAATTAATAATAATAAATTAAGAGAGGTCTACGGAAATCTTGGTTTTAAATCCGGTTTTGCTAAGGCTGACGAAGTTTTATCAAAAGCAGCTAGGGGTATTGCTGAGGTAATTACTCATCACTACACTCAGAATATTGATCTCAAGGATGCAAAAACAGTTTTAAAAAATAGTGGTTCTGCAATCATGGGTTCAGGAACCTCAAGTGGAAGCAATAGGGCNCAAGAAGCAATTATTAAGGCATTAGATTCACCCTTATTAAATGATAATAAAATAACTGGAAGTAAAAATGTATTATTATTAATTGTTTCAGGAACTGAAGAAATTACAATTGATGAAATTGGAGAAATTAATGATTATATTCAATCTGAAGCAGGGAATAATACAAATATTATTATGGGTGTTGGTGAGGATGAAGGGCTTGATGACTCTATTTCCGTAACTATAATAGCAACTGGTTTTGATGTAGATCAGCAAAATGATATTGTTAATACTGAACCTAAAAAAATAATTCACACTCTTGAGGATGAGCAAAAAATGGAACACCTTCTTATATCACAAAATGATGATAAAAATAATTTAGGACCTTTTAATCTAGTCCAAGAAGAATCNAACCATAATCAAACTGATAAATCAAATTATAATATTTTATTAACTGAAGAAGTTTTAGAAATTGATGTAGAATATGAGGAGATCTTATTCAAAAAAACTAAGCATCATAATAGTGAAGAAATAGAGTCAAAGGAGTTTAAGAAAAAATCCGACGATTTAAACCAAGATTTCATAATAAATGATTTAAGTGAAGATGTNAATCAATTAGAAATAATAGAAGAAGAAGTTATAGAATCAAAACAAAAAATCCAGACTACTTTTGATTTTGATACTTCTTTTAATAAAGTTNATGAATCTATAAGTGATGAAATTAAATTTGATTTAGAGAAAGACGTATTAGAATCAGATTATATNAAAGAAGACTCAATTAAAAAATATTCNGATATTCATATTGATAATGGTAATGATAAAGAATCGTATGATCAGGATACAGATATTAAAATAATCAAAAGCGGTGGTGATAAAACTGATATTGATATTAAAAATATTGAAGTTAATGATCCAGAATTTCTATNTTCAAATAATGAGAANGGAAATCCTTTTGAAAAATCAATTGATCAAACTAATATTGATGAGAATAAAAATAGAATGATTCANTTAAAAGAATTTAATTATTCATTTAAAACCTCTTCAAATAAGATTGATGAATTAGAAAAACAACCTGCCTATAAAAGGAGTGGATTGGATTTGGAGGAAGGTTTTATAAATAAAAACAATACCTCAGATGTGATTATTCAAACTGATGATGAAGAAAATTTAAATCTAAAGTCAAATAATTCGTTTCTTCATGATAATGCTGATTAAAAAATAGAAATAATGAAATTAGAAGATAAATTAAATAAATCTATTATTGAGTCTATGAAATCTAAGAATGTTATACGCTTAGAGTCATTAAGATCAATAAAATCAGCTTTAATTTTATTAAAAACTAAACATCGAAACTCTTTAATCTCTGAAATTGAAGAGATTCAAATGCTTCAAAAATTAGTTAAACAAAGAAAAGAAAGTTCGAGTATTTTTAAGGATCAAAATAGAATTGATTTAGCTGAGCAAGAAGATACCCAAGCTAAAATTATTTCTGAATTTCTACCCAAACAACTTTCAAGAGAGGAGATTGAGAATATAATCGCAAAAATTATTATTCAAACTCAAGCCTCAAGCATGAAAGATATGGGAAAAGTTATGTCTGAAGCATCAATTAAATTGGCAGGTAAAGCTGACGGCAAAACTATATCGATTATAGTTAGAGAAAAATTGACNAAAACATAAAAATATTATATGGCCCAGTAGTTCAANTGGATAGAATATCAGATTTCGGCTCTGAGGGTTGGGGGTTCGAATCCTCCCTGGGTCACTTGAATATAATTTTAATTATAGTTTGGTAGTGTTGAGTATTCCTTTGCATAATATAGCATTTGATCTGAAAAACTCATAGGTTGTTCAATAATAATATCAATAATTTCATTTGATTTATTTTTAACAGGTATCAAATTTGGATTTATAAAACCACTATATGGAGCAGATGTAAACTTTTTATTCCTCAATAAAATCTCCTTATGTAGATCAATATCTACTTTTACCCCATAATTTTCAATCAAATTTTTACCTGCTTCATAGTCTCCCTCAGATTTTATTCTTTGAATTTCTTTTAGTAAAACACCAAAAAGACCTCTTAATTTTTCATAATCATTAATTATAAAATATGTTTTATTATCAGCTATAATTTTTTCAATTATATTGTCTTCTTGGCCTTTTTCATAAACCCATTTTGATATCATTTGACGATTTCTCATATGAGATTCTTCAATGTCTTTTCCTAACTTGATCCTTATTAGCTGAGTCATAAGACCATTTCTAATATATCCATTATATTGAGCTATAGTATATTCTTTTANATTATTTGTAATACCTATATCCTTCATTTTAGGATCTCCAATGAAATATAATCCAACCAAATCAGCTCTAGCCTCCTCTAAAGTTGAACTATAGCTTTTTAAAGTTTCTTTTGGAGTTCCAACTCCGTCAATAATCTTACCACTGGCATGTCCAATNACTTCATGTAGAGCTGTATGGAGATCATCAGCATCACTACCATATTTTTTTTCAATTTCTATCTGATCTTTATTGTACGCAAACTCATTAATTCTTCCACTACTTCCGGCATTAGCATATGAAAACAATATATTACCTAATGATACAGATTTAGACCCATGCTTAGCTCTAATCCAATTTGCATTAGGCAAATTAATTCCAATTGGAGATGAAGGAGATGTAGCTCCTGCTTCCGAGGTCACATTAACTGTATTGTAAGAAATACCAACAACATTTTTTCTTTTGTGATTATTTGNAATTGTTGAATTATCCTCAAACCACTGTGCATTTTTTGAAANTGCATCCATCTTTTTACTCATTTCAAAGTCTTTTATTTGAACCACAGATTCAAATGAAGCTTTATATGCCATAGGGTCATTATAAACTTCAATAAAACCATTAATGTAATCAATATCTCCCTCCAACGTATTAACCCATTCAATNTTATAATCATCCCAAGTTTTTAAATCCCCTGTTTCGTAATATTTTATTAGTAACCCAAATGCTTTTTTTTGTTGATCATTTTCTGAAACCGACATGGCTTTTTTGAGCCAAAAAATAATCTTTTCAATTGAGTTTGAATACATTCCGTCTAGCTTCCAAACTTTCTCTTTAATAGCGCCATCAACTTTTATTAATTTTGAATTTAATCCGAGAGATATTGGTTTTTTTGGGTCATCTAAATTTATTTTTTTGTAAAAATCATTAACCTCTGATTCTGTAATATTGTCATCATAAAAGTTAATGGCTGAACCCTTGATCAAACCAATTTTTGGGTCTAGATTAACCTTTTTTAAATCTTTTGAATTAAAAATAGCGTCAAATGCATCATAATTTAGTGAGGTTTTTGACTCATCCAAAAGATCCTTTAAATATTTTTTTGAAAATTTTGGAATGAATTTATCATTTGAGTAGTGATGATGAATTCCATTTGAAAACCAGATTNTTTTTAAATAAATTTCAAATTCCTNCCATGAATTCGAGGATCTGTCTCCATTAAAATTTTGATAAATATTTTCTAAAGCTCTTCTGATTGACAAATTATGCTTATAGTTTTGATCATATATTATGTCTCTTCCTGANAAACCTGCTTGCGTCAGATAGTATACTAATTTCTTTTGATTTAGGTTTAATTTTTGAAAACCTGGAATTTTATATCTTAAGATTCTTGTATCAGAGAATTGCTCTGAAAAAAACGAAAATTTATTTTTAGAGAGATCATTTTTACATCCTAAAAATATCATTGATATTAGTATAACTCTAAGTAAAATATGTTTCATTGAAATGTCTGTAGAATGATCTTATTTTGATATTAATTATTAGACTTAAAATTTTTTTATTTTTTTTGTATCAACTCCGTTAAAGTGCTCAACAGTTGAACCTTTTAATATTTTGAAATATTGAGTTTTTTTACTTGTACCAACTATCCTCCAGTAAATTTTTTTTTCCTTTTTATCATACTTTACTAATTCCACTCCAGAAATAAATCCACCATCAGTATCTTCATAAATAACCAAACCATCTTGGTACTTTAAATAAAAGCATTCTTTGTCTTTTGATTCACACCACTTTCCATCTAAAAATTTATAGGGATCAATATTTTGAATAAAAATTAATATTATTAGTTGGATTAAGTAAAGCATAAAACAAATTTATCTTTTAAAATTGATACTATTTAATTATTTGATCCAAAATTAGAATTTTTTTTTTTGAAAATCCAAAATGTAATTAAAAATAGAATTAGAATAAAAACCTCAAAATAGATCAAATAATATGGCCATTCTCCAATTATGAGTGGATTATTAACTTTAGGAGGTCTATTTAAATACATATAGTTTGATTTTATGAGATAATTTAAAGGCATAAGAATTACCATTAATATATTTAAGTAGAGAATTGTTTTTAACCATGAGTATGGCCTTAAGTTAAAATTTAAATAGAACAGAAGATAAAATGGGATTAGGATTATCAAACTGTGACTCATATAATATACTAAATACTCCAATATACTACCGTCATAATCATTTATTTGGGGCGTAAGTATAGCAACTATTCCACCAATAATCCCTCCATAAAAACTAAATTCAAATAAACTTTTGTTTTTCTTAATAAATAAAATTAAAATACAAATTAGACTATTTATACTGCATAAATGTAGAGGTAAATGTTCTCTAATAGTCCACTGATTTGATATAATATTTCCAGAATGGGAGAAAAGAGTTGATATTAGCAAAATTAGGCTAAATAATCTTGCGGTTTTAATATTTTGTTTTTCATTCAGTAGCTTTCCTATTAACACAAAAAAGGAGATAAAGAAAACACTTATTAATGTATTTCTAATCCATTCGTTGGACAAAAATTCAATGGTGTATGAGTCCATTTAATAAATATAATAAAACTCGAAAAGATTAAAAATTATTTTAAATTGACTTAAGTCTAGAAATAGTGGCTTTGGGGTCGGTTGATTTAAAAACAAAACTACCTGCTACTAATACATCCGCACCAAGCTGAATTAATTTTTCTGCATTTTGATCAGTTACTCCTCCATCAACTTCTATTAAAGCATTACTATCTTTTGAATTAATTAAATTTTTTAATTCTTGAACTTTTTTATAGGTATGTTCTATAAATTTTTGACCACCAAAACCAGGATTTACACTCATTAAACATACTAAATCAACTTCTTTAATGATCGAATTTAATGTACTTATTGGTGTATGGGGATTTATAGCTACTCCAGCTTTCATTCCATAGCTTTTAATTTCTTGAACAGATCTGTGCAAGTGATTGCATACTTCATAATGAATAGTTAAAATTTCGGAATTAAGATCAGCAAATGATTTTATGTATTTATCTGGATTAACTATCATTAGATGAACATCTAGTGGTTTTTTTGCATGAGAACTTATTGATTTTAAAACGGGCATTCCAAATGAAATATTTGGAACAAAAACACCATCCATTATGTCTATGTGAAACCAATCAGCTACACTTTCATTAATCATAGTACAGTCTCGTTCTAAATTTCCAAAATCTGCAGCAAGAATAGAAGGAGCAATTAACTTGTCCATGATTTTATATTTTAACCAAGGTAAGTTTTTAAAATTTTACTTCTTGAAGTATGTTTTAGACGTCTAATAGCCTTTTCTTTAATTTGTCTAACACGCTCTCTAGTTAAATCGAAAGTTTCACCAATTTCCTCGAGTGTCATTGCATGTTGATTACCTAAACCAAAATACAATCTAACAACGTCAGCTTCTCTGGGGGTAAGTGTTTCAAGTGCTCTTTCGATTTCAGTTCTTAAAGATTCATGCAATAGAGTTCGATCTGGATTAGGAGATTCTCCAATATTTAAAACGTCGTAAAGATTTGAGTCTTCACCTTCAACTAATGGAGCGTCCATCGAAACATGTCTACCGGAGTTTTTTAATGATTCTTTTACGTCATTAATAGTCATATCTAACTCCTTTGCGATTTCTTCAGCCGATGGTTGACGTTCGTGAGCTTGTTCTAAAAAAGCATAAGTTTTATTTATTTTATTAATTGATCCAATCTTATTTAATGGGAGTCTTACAATTCTTGATTGTTCTGCTAATGCCTGAAGAATAGATTGTCTAATCCACCAAACTGCATATGAAATAAATTTAAAACCTCTTGTCTCATCAAAACGTTGTGCAGCTTTTATTAAACCTAAATTACCTTCATTTATTAAATCAGGTAATGTTAAGCCTTGATTTTGATATTGTTTGGCTACAGAAACTACAAACCTCAGATTTGCTTTTGTTAGTTTTTCAAGCGCAACTTGATCACCAGCTTTAATTCTTTGAGCTAACTCAACTTCTTCCTCAGCTGTAATTAAATCAACTTTACCAATTTCTTGTAGATACTTATCTAGTGAAGCTGTTTCTCTGTTTGTTACTTGTTTTGTTATTTTTAATTGTCTCATCAAAAAATTTCTTTATACATTTTATACGTATTAAATTTCAAAAAGTTTCAATAATTAAACAAATAATACATTTTTTAAATTATTTTCTTTCTGGTCTTTCTATAAGGGCTTTTCTAGATACTTTTTCTTTTCTTGTTCTTGGATCAACCCCAAAGTATTTAACTTCAATTAAATCACCAATTTTGAACACTTTGCTAACATCTTCTGTTCTTTCCCAAGCAATTTCACTAATATGAAGTAAAACTTCGTTACCAGGTGCGTCAATATACTCAACAACAGCACCAAAATCTAAGATTTTTATAACCTTAACTTTGTATGTATTTCCTTTTTCTGGCTTGAACAAAAGAGAATCTATCTTTAATAGCACACTCTCAATTCCTTCTTGGGCAGTTCCAAGTATTTCAACAATACCTTCTTCCGTTTCAGGATCTTCATTGATAACAATTGTACATCCCGTCTCTTTTTGAAGTTCTTGTATCACTTTACCTCCAGGGCCAATAAATGGGCCAATGAATTCATTAGGTATTCTCCTGGTTATCATTTTTGGTGAGTGAGATTTTACTTCAGGATTTGGTTTTTCAATGGTTTCGGATAATTTATCTAGAATATGTAACCTTCCATCTCTTGCCTGTTTTAGTGCTGTTACTAATATCTCATAAGACAAACCTTTAATCTTAATATCCATTTGACAAGCGGTAATGCCCTTTGAAGTTCCAGTAACTTTAAAATCCATATCACCTAAATGATCTTCATCACCCAAAATATCACTTAAAACAGCATATCTTTCCCCATCTGAAATTAGTCCCATCGCTATGCCTGAGACTGGTCTTGACATTTGGACTCCAGCATCCATTAATGCCATTGTTCCAGCGCATACCGTCGCCATTGACGAAGAACCATTGGATTCCAATACTTCCGATACTA
>PAHL01000007.1 GCA_002711185.1 Flavobacteriaceae bacterium | reverse complement strand
TATGGCATCAAAATAAATATTTAGGAAAACCTAAATCTAGAGTTGAAGCATTGGAAATGCTAAGCTCATTGTCAGATAATACACATAAAGTCATAACTGCAGTGGGTTTTTTAACCTTCAGCAATTTTAAATGTATTGACGTTACTACCGAAGTTACTTTTAAAAAATTAAGTAAATCATTAATAGAAGATTATATAAATAAACAAAATCCCTATGATAAAGCTGGAGCATATGGTATTCAAGAATCGATTGGACTATTAGGAATTAGTAATATTAACGGAAGCTATACAAACGTAGTTGGATTACCAGTTGCTGAAGTAATTGATGAAATAGAAAAACATTAATTTAAAATGATTTTAATATATTAACTTATGATAATGAAGTTTAATTTTTCTAATTATTTATTAATATTCCTTCTAACTTTTCAGTCGTTAATATCTCAGAATAGTAGTGAAATATATTCTAAACTAGAAAAACTAAATGTTTTGGGAAGTCTTCTTCATGTCGGTGCTCATCCTGATGACGAAAATACAAATTTAATATCCTATTTTTCAAATAAATATAATGTTGAAACTACATATCTGTCCCTAACAAGAGGTGATGGGGGGCAAAATTTAATAGGTTCCGAATTAAAAGATGAATTAGGTGTCATTAGGACTCAAGAACTTATAGCTGCAAGAAAAGTAGACGGTGCCAACCAATTATTCACAAGTGCAAAGGATTTTGGCTATTCAAGAAATCCTGAAGAAACCCTAAGAATATGGAATAAAAAAAAACTTCTTGATGAGATTGTAAGCCACATAAGAACTATTCAACCTGACATCATAATAAATAGATTTGATCATCGAACATCTGGAAGAACACATGGACATCATACGAGTTCAGCAATTTTAAGCGATAAAGCCTTTGATTTAGCAGCTAATAAAAATGAATTCAGAGACCAATTAAATAGTCTTTCTACCTGGGAACCTAAGAGACTCTTTTTAAACGTATCGTGGTTTTTTTATGGAAGCCAGGATAATTTTTCCAGAGTAAATAAAAAAGATTTTATAAAGTTTGACTACGGTGAATATAATGCTTTAAGAGGTAAGACATATGAAGAGATTTCAGCTGAAAGTAGAAGTCAACACAAATCTCAAGGTTTTGGTAGATCGGCTAATCCAGGTGGACCTAAATGGGGATATCTTGAACTAATAAAAGGAAATAATATTGACTCAAATAATCCATTTGAAGGTATAGATATAAGTTGGAATAGAATTAAAGGTGGTAAAAAAATAGACGAACTAATAAAAAATCTTTTGGATAATTTTGATTTTAAAACCCCTGAAAAAAATGTTTCAGCGTTAATAAATATTTATAATAACATAGAAAAATTAGATGATAGTTATTGGAAAAACAAAAAAATTAATGATTTAAAGGAAATAATAATCGAATGTCTTGGATTAAATATTCAACTAAACTCAAAAAACACTTTAGGAACCCCAAATAATTCTGAAACCTTTAATTTAAAAATTGTTAACCCTTCAAATGTTGATGTTCTGATTAAGAATATCAAAACTAATGAAAGAGATATTCCAATTAATTTGATATTATCAAATAATAATTTGCTTGAGAAAAAAGTAAAAATTAATACTAATGATAGAATAACAACTCCCTATTGGCTTACTTCAGAGGGAGATTTAGGAATGTTTAATGTGAAAAATGATGAAAATAATGGTTTACCCGAAACTCAACCTTCAATATCTGTAAATATTAATATTGAGATAAATGGATCACAAATTAATTTGATTAAATATCCTTTCTATAGATTTACTGATCCCATAAATGGTGAAGTAATTATTCCATTTACTATTGTTCCAAAAATGACATTAAACTTAGATCAACAAGTTTACATTTTTTATAATTCCGAACCAAAACAAATTTTCGTGTCTGTAAATGCACATGCTGAGAAAATAGAGGGTAATTTAACTTTAAAAATCCCAGATGGATGGAAAATTAATCCTGAAAATCATAAAATAAATCTTGATAAAAAAGGCGAACAAAAAACTTATGTTTTTAATGTTTCAGCAAAGAATAAAAATTCAGGAATTATCAAACCAATTGTTGAAATAGAAAATCAATCCTATTCTAATAGTTTAATTGAAATTGATTACCCTCACATAACAAAACAATTTATAGTTAAACCAAGCTATGCAAAGGCCAATGGAATAGATTTAAAAAATAATGTTTATAGAGTTGGTTATATAATGGGAGCTGGAGATAAAATACCTAAAACATTAGAAAATATAGGGGTTGATGTAGTTGAGATTGAACCATCACAAATTAAATTTGAAAATATAAAATACCTTAAGACAATAATTTTAGGTATACGATCCTTTAATGTAATTGATGAACTTAGATCTAAAAATAGAGTTTTATGGGAATATGTTAAAAATGGTGGAACATTAATTATTCAATACAATACTACAAGAGGCTTAAAAACAAATGAAATAGCACCATATAAACTTAAACTTTCGAGAGATAGAGTCACAGATGAGAACTCAAAATTTAAAATTTTAAACAAATCTCATCCAATTTTTAATTATCCTAATAAAATAGAAAATTATGATTTTAATAACTGGGTTCAAGAACGAGGTTTGTATTTTCCAAGCTCATGGAGTGATAAATTTGAACCACATATTGAATTTTCTGATTATGATCAAATAATTACAAAAGGAGGCTTGCTTAGTGCATCCTATGGTAATGGAAAAATTATATATACTGGACTAAGTTTTTTTAGACAATTGCCTGCAGGGGTTTCCGGAGCTTATAGATTATTTATTAATCTAATTAACTATGGACACCAGGATGATTAAAATTAAAATTTATATTATGCTGGCTTTTATTAATATTTTATATTGGATATTATTCTATTTATTGATGACAAATTTTAAATAATGCATTTAGTCGATTGGTTTTTTTTAATAGGAACACTACTTTTTATAGCTATTTATGGTGTTTGGAAAAACAATCAACATTTATCAATTAAATCATATTTAAAAGGCGATAATAAAGCTAGGTGGTGGACAATTGGTTTATCAGTTATGGCCACACAGGCAAGTGCTATAACATTTCTATCTACACCAGGACAAGCATATGAGGAGGGAATGGGCTTTGTTCAATTTTACTTTGGACTTCCTTTTGCTATGATTATAATCTGCTTGTTTTTTTTACCAGTTTATAAAAAATTAAAAGTTTATACTGCCTATGAGTTTTTGGAAAATCGATTTGATCTTAAAACTAGAACATTAACTGCAATTTTATTTCTGATACAAAGGGGGCTTGCAGCAGGAATTACAATATATGCTCCAGCAATTATTCTTAATGTTGTACTTGGATGGGATTTTAAAATATTAGTTGTTCTAATTGGTTTAGTGGTTGTTTTTTACACCTTTTTAGGAGGAACAAGTGCTGTTAACGTGACTCAAAAACAACAAATGTCAATAATAATTATTGGATTGATTTCTGCATTTATTGTTGCATTATTTAAGATNCCNGAAAGCATCAATTTTTCAGAAGTNTTAAAATTAGCNAGTTATAATGAAAAATTAAATATTTTAAATTTTGATATAGACATTAAGANTAGATATACATTTTGGAGTGGAATTACTGGNGGNTTNTTCTTGGCTCTNTCTTATTTTGGAACAGATCAAAGNCAAGTGCAAAGATATTTGTCTGGNAAATCNTTGAAAGAAAGCCAAATAGGTTTAATAATGAATGGGTTTCTTAAAGTTCCATTTCAATTTTTTATNCTTTTGCTAGGAGTGATGGTTTTTATTTTCTATCAATATGANANTCCACCAATTCATTTTAATCCAAAAAATATTAATGANATAAAAAACTCAAAATATGCAAATGATTTTTTAANAGTTAAGNANCAATTCACAAGCACTCAAACAAAGAAAAAANAATTATTACTTGAGTCTNATTTTTTTGANAACNAAGGGCTTAAAAATGAGTACATTAAATTAGAGAAGAAAAACAAAGAACAAAGAAAAAAAGTAAAGGAATTAATTCTTAAAAATAATATTAACGCNTCAACAAACGATAGAGATTATNTCTTTATAACCTTTATTATCAATCATTTACCAAAAGGAATAATAGGNCTNCTTCTCGCNGTGATTTTCGCTGCNGCNATGAGCTCTACTGCCTCAGAATTAAATGCTCTTTCAGCAACAACTTTAATTGATTTATATAAAAGACATAAACCAAATCTCACTCAAATTCATTANGTGAATATGGCTAAAGTCTTTACATTGNTGTGGGGTNTTATTNCTATAATTTTTGCACTTTCAGGTAATTTATTCGAAAATCTAATTCAACTAGTTAACATTATTGGATCAATATTTTACGGAACAATTCTAGGAATTTTTTTAATCGCAATATTTNTAAAAAAAATTGGAAGTAATCCAGTTTTTTTTGCAGCTATTATTTCAGAACTAATAGTAATANCGCTTTACTATTTAGATTTTTTTGGATATCTATGGCTAAATGTAATAGGANCTTTTCTTACAATTTCAATATCATTTATAATTCAGAAGAGTATATATAAATAAACCCAAAAGTTCAATATCTAAATAATTAATAGTTTTATTNAGACCATTCATCAATAGAATTTTTATTCATTTTTANATAATCTTTATTGCCTGCCTTTTCAGCTAAATCNTATGATTTTTGNGCGACTTTAATTGCGGCATCATTTTTACCTAAAGCTGCTAAAATTAATGAATATTGNCTTAANTGAAAAAATTTATTGTTTCCTTTATTAACAGCTATTTCCATCCAATCTTTGGCTTTATTTAAGTCTAAACCACTGTTTAAATAATAAACAGCTGCATTGTAATAATCTCCTGGTGATGGTTTATCTGATAGAGTTTGATCAATAGATTTTAATGTTTTTTCTTTTGTTGGTACNTCAATTAATGTTTTAACTTTTGTNTTTTCCCAAGAGATTGTCAAANANGCACTGTCATATGTNATGTCTTCAACTTCAATGGAAAATGATTCAANACTTTCTTTTANATTTATTGATGGTGATTCTGAAACAACAGCAATTTCGTTAANATCCCAAATTTCAGGGAGTGCCCAATTATCGCTTTTTTTGTAAAAAAATACTTCCCACATATCTTTTCCAGGACGCGTATATAAAGCATATTTTCCAGCTGGAATTTTAACTCCAGCAATGGTGACGGGATCTGAAAAACTAATTTTAGTATTTGCGTTTGCTCCAGTTCTCCATAACTCTCCATAAGGAATAAGATTACCCATAATCACCCTACCTTTCATTGATGGTCTAGAATACTCAATTTTAATATCAGTCAAACCAACAACTTGGTTTAAAGTTGAAAATGGACTTGCTTGAGGTGAAACGACTTGAGCTTCAACAATTAAAGTCGTAAAAAGAATTAAAAATGTAAATTTTTTCATGATTTTTTTAAATATTATTATTAAAAATATGAATTAAATAGATTGATTACAAGAAGTAAAAAATTTTTATAATAAATCCTGTNATAATCTGAATTAAAAAACACTTAAGTCATATATTTACGTAAAATTATGAAAATTTATCAAAAAAAATCCTTNCAAAAGCTACCCTTATCAATTAAAGAAACATGGGATTTTTTTTCAGATCCAAAGAACTTAAAAACGATTACACCCGATTACATGGGATTTGAAATAATTGATGGAGATGATAAAAAAATTTTTCCAGGTCAAATTATTCAATATAATGTAACCCCTCTATTTGGAATCCCTATAAAATGGGTTACTGAAATAACTCANGTGNTAAATGAAAAATATTTTGTTGATGANCAAAGATTTGGTCCNTATTCACTATGGCATCATAAACATTTCATCAAAGAAATTGAGGGNGGTGTAGAAATGGAAGATGTTGTTCATTATAAATTACCATTTGGTCTTTTGGGCCAAATAGTTCACCCAATAATTGTAAAACCAAAACTAGATGAAATATTTAATTATAGATATAATAAATTGATTGAACTTTTTGGTGAATTTGATAANCNTGAATCTTATACAAGAAATGAAACTTTAAATAAAATTATATGAAAAAAAATATACTAATAATNGGTGGTAGTTCAGGAATTGGTCTTCAAATAGTTAAAAAACTAAATGAAGAACATAATGTTTTTGTTGCCAATAGAACTAATGAGTCACTTAGCGGTTTAAATCATCAATATATTAAAGTTGATGTTTCAAAGGAAACACTTGATCCTTCTTATCTNCCNGATTCTTTAGATGGTTTAGTCTATTGTCCTGGATCTATAAATCTCAGACCTTTCAGAGGACTGAAGCCTGAAACATTTATTGAAGATTTTAATTTGAACGTTATGGGAGCCGTAAGAAGTATTAATGCAGTCTTAAAAAACTTAAACAATAGCAGTCAAGCTAGTATTGTTTTATTTAGTACGGTGGCGGTACAAATCGGAATGCCATTTCATTCCTGCGTTGCTGTTTCAAAAGGAGCAATTGAAGGTCTCACAAGATCCTTAGCAGCAGAATTAGCTCCAAAAATATCAGTTAATGCAATTGCACCATCTATTGTTAATACTCCTCTTGCTGAAAAGTTTTTAAATAGCGAGTCAAAAATGGAAAGAGCGGTTGAGAGACATCCGTTAAAGAAAGTTGGATCTGCTGACGAAATCGCAAATTTTGCAATTCACCTTTTATTTAATTCATCTTGGATGACCGGGCAAATTTTAGGAATAGATGGTGGAATTGGTAGTACTAAAGTTTAAAATCTTTCAATTTTAGCTCCAAGAGATTTAAGACGAGTATCTATGTTTTCATAACCGCGGTCAATTTGCTCAATATTATGAATTATACTCGTACCTTTAGCTGACATAGCCGCTATTAGTAAGGAAATTCCCGCCCTTATGTCAGGAGATGTCATTACAGTGGCCTTTAATTGAGATTTAAAATCATGCCCAATTACGTTAGCTCTGTGGGGATCACATAAAATGATTTTAGCTCCCATATCAATGAGTTTGTCAACGAAGAACAATCTACTTTCAAACATCTTTTGGTGAACTAAGAGACTGCCCCTAGCTTGAGTTGCAACAACTAAAATTATACTCAACAAATCAGGTGTAAACCCAGGCCAAGGGCCATCTGAAACTGTAATTACTGATCCATCGATATAGTTTTGAATCTTGTATCCACTTTTATGACAAGGTATATAAATATCATCATCAACTTTTTCAATATTTATACCTAATTTTTTGAAAGTTGAAGGAATTTGACCCAAATATTCCCATCTAACATTCTTAATTGTTAATTCACTTTTAGTCATTGCAGCGAGACCAATCCAACTACCAATTTCCACCATGTCNGGAAGAAGTGTATGAGATGTTCCCTTTAACTTTTTTACTCCATTCACTATTAGTCGATTAGAACCAATACCTGAAATATTCGCTCCCATGGAAACTAACATCTTAGATAATTGTTGCAAATATGGTTCACAGGCAGCATTATAAATAACAGTTTTTCCTTTAGCAAGAACAGAGGCCATTAAAATATTTGCAGTACCAGTTACAGACGGTTCTTCTAGGAGGATATCAGCTCCTTTTAAATTTTTTGATTTTACTGTATAAAAATAACTTTCTTTGTCATAATTAAAATCAGCACCTAAATTAATGAATGCTTCAAAATGTGTATCAAGTCTTCTCCTTCCTATCTTGTCGCCTCCAGGTCTTGGAATACTNCCAAAACCAAACCTCCCAAGCAATGGACCAATTAACATAATAGAACCTCTCAAGGATTTTCCATCAACTTTAAATTGATCTGACTTTAAATATCTTTTATCAATTTTTAAAGTTTGAAACTCATAACTTCCTTTATCTAAGCGATTAATTGAAACTCCTAATTTTTTTAGGATGGAAATTAAATTGTTTACATCAATAATATCTGGAAGATTATTTATAACAACTTTAGAATCGGTTAATAGTACGGCACATAGCACCTGAAGGGCTTCATTTTTTGCACCTTGGGGTATTATTGAGCCCGAAAGTCTCTTTCCACCTTTTATCTTAAAGCTTGCCATTTATCTGTAAATTAATATCGACCTCTTTTGTTATTTCTATTTCTATTTTTATTAGATTGATTATTAGATCTCGGTCCATTTCCATGTTTGGATCTAGCCTTTAGAAATTCAGAGGAATCCGTTAAAGGTAGAAGTTCTTCATTAACCTTTAAAGCCCCACCTGATAGTTCATTTAAATGATCAAAAATAAGGTTGTCTTCAACTGTATCTTTATTCCAGTTTAAAAAACATTTTTTCATGTGATTGGCTATAGTATATACCAAACTATCTTTCATTTCTCCATTTTCCCAATCTTTTGCAACACTAATCATTTCATTAATATTATTTCCATAAAATCTATACTTTTGATTACTTTTTGGATAGNCTATTCTCTCTGGTCTTGAATTTAATATTTCCTCTTCTAGCTTAGGATATGGNGAATCAACATCTAATTTAAATTCAGACATAATAAATAATTGATCCCANAGTTTATGTTGAAAATCTGGAACATCTCTTAAATGTGGATTCAAGTTACCCATAACACCTATTATGGCCTTAGCCATTTTATTTCTTTCATCACGACTTTTAATGTCATTGACTTGATTTATCATTTTATGAATATGACGACCATACTCAGGAATGATAAGTTGTTTACGATCAGTATTATATTCTAGGAATTCCATATATAAAAAGGTTTATTAGGTAATATTTATTGCAAATTAATGAAATTTGGTTGGATTATCAGAGTGAAATTACACCTTTAAATCTAGAAATTTTTTTATATATATCAATTACAAATTCCGGAGATTTAGAAATAAGGCTTACACTAAGACTAGTATAGTTTTTTTTAGATGATTTTTTTACTGAAAACACAGGCTTCATTCCAATAAAAATTTTTTTGATTTCATTAACTTCAATTTCTTTTTCTTTAATTATAAATTTAAACATGTAAGGTCCTGGCCATTTCTGAGATTTCTGGAGATTTTCCATAAATCGTGAATAAAATTCTATNTCACTCATGATTTANATGATTGTGTAGCTTAAATTTGTGTAAATATAATTTAAAAGAATTATAAATGCTCAAAAGGATTGTTATTACTGGAGCTCCTGGATCAGGAAAAACAAGTTTGNTTAAATCATTNAAATTGGATGGCTATACTTGTATTGATGAATTTTCAAGAAAGATATTTAAANAAGGGANAAATCATGGTATAAAAAATTTTTTTATTGAAAAGCCTGAAGTTTTTAGCTCGAAAATATTAAAGGGAAGAAAAAAACAATTTAAAGACTCTTTAAAAATTAAAAATTCAAATAATAATTTGATTTTTTTCGACAGAGGAATCNATGATGTTTATGCTTATTTATATTATATNAATAAATCATATGTGTTTCCGCCAAAACTTGTTAAATATAATTATCANAAAGTTTTTATATTGAATCCATGGAAAAGTATTTACTTAAATGATAACGAAAGATTTGAGGATTTTAATTCTGCTGTGAAAATTAATGAAGCAATAAAATATACTTATAAAAAGTATGGATTTGAATTAATAAATGTTCCAAAATTTTCAATTAAAAAAAGAAAAAAATTTATCATGAANAATTTGATATGAATATTATCAAAAGTGCATTATATAAATATTGGAAATTTAGAAATTTCATTGGTAAACAAGAAGTTGTAATTAATTCAATTATTGATGGGAATAATACTTTAGTTTCTCTACCTACAGGCGGAGGCAAGTCTTTATGTTATCAATTACCTTCTACTATAATTAAAGGAACAACATTTGTTATATCACCGCTTATTTCTCTGATGGAAGATCAAGTTTATAAAATGAATAAAATTGGAATCTCTTCATTTTACTTTAAAAGCGAAGAAATCAACTTATCAATAGATAAACAAATTGATAATTTAATTTATGGAAATTNCAGATTGGTCTATTGCTCACCAGAAAGATTAAATAGTTCATCATTTCTTGAAAAGATCAAAAAAGTAAATATAAAACATATTGTTGTTGATGAGGCACATTGTATTTCAGAATGGGGATATAGNTTTAGGCCTTCATACAGGAATATAAAAAGAATGATAGATACATTNCCAATTGCAACTATCTCNGCATATAGCGGCTCTGCAACATCAAGAGTAAAAAAAGATATTATAAAAAATTTAGGTATTGAAAACTGTAAAGTATTTGAATCTTCATACGAGAGAAAAAATATATTCTACGAAATCCATCATTCTAATGATAAAATGAAAAGTTTATTAAAAATCGTCGGAGATGAAAGCTCGATAGTTTACTGTAAAAAAAGAGCTCTNTCTAAACTAATATCAAAAGAGTTATCAAAAAATGGTATTCTATCGGATTATTTTCANGGTGGTCTATCTAGTAACGAAAAAAAAGAAAAATTAAATAANTGGCAAAATGAAAAAAATAAAGTAATTGTTGGAACCTCTGCTTTTGGAATGGGTATAGACAAAAGTAATGTGAGAAAGGTAATTCATTATGATATACCAAACAGCATAGAGGAATATTATCAAGAAACTGGGAGAGCTGGAAGAGATGGAAAGAAATCAAAGGCTATACTTCTTACCAATAATTATGAAGAAAAAAAGATCATTATACAAAGATTGAAAAATAATCATATTGATAAATCTGACCTAATTAAAACTTATAAAAAATTGTCTAGTTTTTTCAATATCCCTTATGGTGAGGGAGAAGGAAAAAAATTTGATTTTCAATTTTCAATATTCATAAAAAAATATAGATTAAACCCTACAAAAACATTAGATATTATTAGATTTTTAGAAATGAATAATCTAATATTTTTAAAAAAAAGTAATAAACTAAATTTAAATATTAAAATTTGTGCTGATTCAAAAACAGTCAATACGATCTTAAAAAAAGTGAATACAAAATCAAAAATGCTTGAAATATTATGCAGGAATTATCCAAATATTTATTCAAAAAAAGTTACTATATCATTTAAAAAATTAAGTCAATTTTCTAAAATAAATATAAAAGATATATATGAATATTTAAGATTCTACAAAAAAATTAAATTATTAGATTTCGATGAAAAAAAATACGATTACGAATTATATTGGCTAAAACCTCGAGAGGATAATTATACAATTAATATTTTATCAGATAAACTAAACTTATTAAACAGTGTAAAGATTTTTAAAACTAATAAGCTTTTAGATTTTATTTTCGACGATAAGACTTGTAAAACAAAAAAAATATTAAGTTATTTTGATGAAAATAAGGAAAATAATTGTGATCATTGTGATTCTATTTGTTGTTCAAATTAATACCCAAATTAGATGAAACCTAAAATTATTTTTTTTGGTACCCCAAATTTTGCTGTTGAAGTTTTGAAGGAGATTTATAATGGAGAAATAGAAATTCAGGCAGTGGTTACATCTCCAGATAAAAAATCTGGAAGGGGAAGAAAAGTTAATTCATCTCCAGTAAAGAAATTTTGTTTAGAAAAAAAAATCAAATTTTATCAACCTTCTAATCTTAAAGAAAAATCATTTATCTCAACTATAAAATCATACAAATCAGATATTTATGTTGTAGTTGCATTTAGAATGATTCCAGAAGTTGTGTGGTCAATTCCAAAAATTGGAACATTTAACCTACACGCATCATTATTACCTGAATATAGAGGAGCCGCTCCAATTAATTGGGTACTAATTAATCAGGAGTCGATTACTGGATTGACAACATTTATAATTGATAATAAAATTGATACTGGAAAAATTTTATTACAATCAAAATATAAGATAAAAGATGGTGAAACATATGATACACTTCACGATAATCTACTTGAAATTGGAAAAAAACTGGTTTTAAATACAATCCAAATTCTATTCCAGAAAAAATATAAATTAAAGGAACAAGTAAACAATCCTAAAAATAAAATTGCCCCAAAATTAACTAAGGGTAATACAAAAATTATATGGGATAATTCGTTAAAGGATATAGTTGCATTTATTAATGGTTTAAATAGTTATCCAGGAGCATGGTCTTTTATTTCTAAGAACTCTAAAAAAGATACCTTTAAAATTTACGAGAGTGATTATGAATATACTTCGCATAAATTCACAAATAATAAATTACTTTCTTATGATAAGACTCTAAAGATTGCTCATAGAGAGGGATTTTTAATAGTTAAAAACCTAAAAATATCTAATAAAAAAAGGATGAACACTAAAGAATTATTAAATGGATATACCTTTGAATCAGGAGTTTTTGTCTCATAATTATCCGGATTATCAACAATAACAAGCAGTTATTAACAAAAAAGATAGTTTTTTTCTACTTTTCTTTTGCATTCTAGTTAAAGGTTATAATTTGTGAAGCATAAAAACATTTAATCTTATATTATTATGAACAAAACAGAATTAATAGATGCAATGGCTTCTGATGCAGGAGTTTCTAAAGCCGCTGCAAAAAAAGCATTAGAATCTTTCTTAGGAAACGTAAGTGGAGCACTTAAAGGTGGTAATCGTGTTTCTTTAGTTGGATTTGGATCATGGTCAGTTACAAGAAGAGCTGCCAGAGATGGACGTAATCCACAAACTGGAGCTACGATTAAAATTGCTGCTAAAAATGTAGTGAAATTTAAAGCAGGTGCTGATTTATCAAGCTCTGTAAATTAAATTTTTAAATTAAAATTAAAAAAAGCTCCTTATTAGGAGCTTTTTTTTTAAAATAATGGTTAATGGCAACTTACTTATAGCTACCCCTTTTATCATTGGAGATGTTGATTTTCATAGATCTGTCATTCTAATTACCACCTCAAATAAAGAAAATGTAACTGGTCACATAATTAATAAAAAAATTAATTATGACTTAAATGAATTAGTAACTGAATTAAATATCACTNTACCTCTATTTTATGGTGGACCAGTTGAAAATGATAGACTATTTTTTATTTATAAAACATCAATTAAAGTNNCAGGATCAAAAAAAATATCAAATAATATATATTGGTGCGGAGATTTTAACATTATTATTGAAAATTTAAACAATAAATTAATGTCACCAGAGGATGTAATGTTTTTCTTGGGTTATTCTGGATGGGAAAAGGAACAATTAAACAATGAATTATTAAATAAAAATTGGAAAATAAATGAAGATAGTACTTCAGATTACCTGTTTCTTAAAAATACTGATACAATCTGGAAAGATTCTATTAAATCTTTTGGAGATGAATTTATTCTCTGGCATAATACCCCAAAAAATCCCAACCACAACTAATTGTTTTTAAGAATTTCATCTTTAATGAAAGATGAAAATAAATCGATTAAGATTGATTTATTAAATTGCTTTTTTTTAAACATTTCTACATTTATTAATCCTNNATTAATAGACATTATTCCAATACTATCAGCAGTTTGAAGATCAAAAATACTAAATGATTTTTCTATGCATTTAAATTTATTTTTTTCAAGATAATCAATAAAGGGTTTAACTAGATAATTAGAAGGAGCACCATCTGAAATTAAAGGTGTAATTATAGTTTTATTTTTAAATAAAATAATATTTCCATAGGCAGATCGAGTAACCTGGTTCTTATCATTTAAAATAACATTGTCATCATAACTGTTTTCAAAAGCATCTAACTTAGCCAATCTAATTAATCTGCTATTGTTCATAAGGGATGAAAGTTCATTTTTGTTAATTTTAAAATCCTTAAAGAGTGAGATTTTTATTCCTTTTTTTAAAGTTAAAATAGATTCAACATCATTAATAGAAAAAAGAGTTAATAATTCAGATTCTTTGTTATCAAATGATCGATGAGATTCTAAAGCAAAATTTAAGTTGATTATATAACAATCACTAGATTTTTTACTTATTAACTTTTGAAATTTAGAATTAAAATATTCAATACTGAAATACATCGGAATCTGTAATCTTAATCTTCTTAGATGAGACATCATTTCAAAAAAGGATTCCTCAAAAAAAAGAACTTTATTTTTTTCTAATCTAAAATCAAANTTGTAAACAGAATTATGAATAAAGCAATTTAGAAGATCTTTTGAAAGATCACNAANGTCCGAAAAAAANTCTCCATTGACTATAATCATTTAAGATTAACTTGATCCTAAGACCTGTTTTAATGAAGCAACTGAGTTTTCCCAAAGCATTTTTGACTCATCTAGTTCATCTTCATCAGAAAAATCTGTAATAATTAAAGACACATCCTTAGTTATTTCATCGACCTCAATTATAAACTCAAAAAATTCNCTTTCAGAAGCCTCTTCATCATTTATCCATTGAAATTTGACTTTTTCATTATTTTTCTTAGACAATAATTTGGCAGTTTCCTCTCCATCGTCCCAAAAAAAAGTAAAAATTTCACCTCTTGAGTTAACGTCATCAGCGAACCATTCTGATAATCCCGAAGGTGTAGATAAATATTGAAAAAGAAGTTGAGGTGACGACTGGAAATCAATTTCTAGGGAATAGGAAACTCTTTTACTCATAATAAATATTTTGGTTAATATATAAAAAAAGAAATAGTTAACGGTTTATAAAAGTTAAAATTTACTAATGATTGTTATTAAAAAATCCTTTGTTTATATTTGCCCACCAATGGCGAGGTAGCTCAGTTGGTTAGAGCGTCGGATTCATAACCCGGAGGTCGGGGGATCATGCCCCCCTCTCGCTACTAGTTATGAAGTTAGAAACCTTAATTAATTATTAACCAGCAGTTAAGTTTCTAATTAATATTTTTATCATCCAACACTTTTTTTTAAATTGATTAAATATCTAATAAACTTAGATAAAATTACGCAAGATGGACAAAAAATATATTATTTCAATTGACGCTGGAACAACTAGCTCTAGGTCAATAATTTTTGATAAAAAAGGTAATCAAATTGGTATTTCTCAATATGAATTTAAGCAAATTTTTCCTCAGAAAGGTTGGGTTGAACATGACCCAATGGAAATATTAAATACTCAAATTAAATCAATTCATGAGGTGATAAAATCATCAAAAATTAAACCTGAGGAAATTGATTCAATTGGAATAACTAATCAGAGAGAAACAACAGTTATTTGGAATAAAAAAACTGGAAAACCCATTTATAATGCTATAGTATGGCAAGACAGAAGAACGGCTTCCATTTGTAATGAATTAATAAATAAGAAGAATAAATCTATTTCAATTAAAAAATTATTTCAAGACAAAACAGGGTTATTGATTGATGCTTATTTTTCAGGAACTAAAATCAAATGGATTTTAGATAATGTAAAAAATGCAAGAAGTCTTGCGAATAATAATGAATTAATTTTTGGAACAGTAGACACATGGTTGATTTGGAATTTAACTAATCGAAAAAGGCATATTACAGATGCTACTAACGCTAGTAGAACATTATTATATAATATACACGAGCTAAAATGGGATAAAGAATTATTGGATCTATTAAATGTTCCTTTAAATATTCTTCCAAAAGTTTGTCAATCATCTGAAGTAATTGGTACCACAAATGTTCTTGGGAAAAAAGTTAAAATAGCTGGAATAGCTGGTGATCAACAAGCAGCTCTTTTTGGACAACTTTGTTTAAACCCCGGAGATGTAAAAAACACCTATGGTACAGGCTGTTTTTGTATAATGAATACAGGGGAAANCCCTGTTAAATCAAATAATAAGATGCTAACTACTATCGCNTATCAAATTAATAATAAAACAACTTATGCAATAGAAGGAAGTGTATTTGTATCCGGTGCACTGATCCAATGGTTACGAGATAATCTTGGGATTATTAAAAATGCATCTGAAATTGAAACCTTAGCAAATAGTGAAAATAATAGTGGTGGATTAACATTTATACCCTCTTTATCAGGACTTGCAGCACCATATTGGGCACCCAATGCTACGGGAAATTTGATGGGAATAACAAGAGATACTACAAAAGGACATATAGCAAGAGCAGCACTGGAAGCAATTGCACTTAGGTGCAAAGAAATTATCATTGAAATGGAGAAAGATTCAAATACAAAATTTAATTATCTGAAAGTTGATGGTGGAGCAAGTAAAAATAACTTACTATTACAAATTCAATCAGATATGCTTCAGTGCAATGTTATAAGACCAAAAATAACAGAAACTACAGCATTAGGTGCTGCTTTTTTAGCTGGCTTATCTACTGGTTTTTTTAAAGATATTAACTCATTAAAAAATATTTGGAAAAAAGATAGATCATTTGAACCTGAAAATGATTCCTATTTAGAAAAAGTGATATTATTGTGGGAAAAACGGATGAATCAAGTTTTACAAAGTGAATAGAAGTAAAAATCTTTCTAAAATAATTAACTCTAAAAGATGGGATATAGTTATAATTGGTGGAGGAGCATCTGGAATTGGAGCCGCAATTGATTCAGCTTCAAGAGGGCATAAAACACTTTTAATTGAAAAATATGATTTTTCTAAAGGGACATCATCTAGAAGCACAAAACTAATTCATGGGGGAGTAAGATATCTTCAAAATGGGGATATTTCACTTGTAATTGAAGCTTTAAAAGAAAGAGGTGTATTAAGAAAAAATGCTCCACATCTTGTTAAAGACTTGAGTTTTGTTATTCCCTCCTATGACTGGTGGAGTAGTCCTTTTTACGGGGTAGGTTTAAAAATTTATGATATGATGGCAGGTGATTTTGGAATTGGACCTTCAACAATTATTAACAGAAAACAAACAGAAAAACTTATTCCAAATGTTAATAAAAAAGGATTAAGAGGTGGAGTAATATATTTCGATGGACAATTTGACGATTCTAGAATGGCAATAAGTCTTGCTCAAACGGCTGAAGATCAAAACGCAGTTTTAATTAATTATTTGGAGGCTGTTAATCTAATAAAAAAAAATAATACTATATCAGGTGTAAAAGTCAGAGATTCCATCAGTAAAATAATTTATGAAATCAAATCAAAAGTAATTATAAATGCAACTGGAGTTTTTTCAGATTCGATTATGAGAATGGATGATGAAAAATCATTAAAAATGATTCAACCAAGCCAGGGTATCCATATTGTTATAGAGAGTAAATTTCTTAATAGTAAACATGCAATAATGGTTCCTCATACTACGGATGGAAGGGTGCTTTTTGCNGTTCCTTGGAATNGTTATGTCATTTTAGGAACAACAGATACAAAAGTGAATAAAACAAAATCCGAGCCAATAGCTCTTAGTGAGGAAATTGATTTTATAATTTCTAATGCTGGAAAATACATGACTACAAAACCAGAAAAAGAAGATATTAAAAGCATATTTGTTGGTTTAAGACCATTGGCAAGAACCATTGATAATAAGTCAACAAAAGAAATTTCTCGCCATCACAAAATAAATATTAGTAAAAGTGGTTTAATAAGTGTTTTAGGAGGAAAATGGACCACCTACAGAAAAATTGGAGAAGACGTAATTAATTCAGCTGAAATTGTTGGAGGTCTCAAAAATTNTGTAAGTAAAACAAAAAAAATTAAAATTCATGGATATGAAATAAANNCAGACTTTAATGATCCANTNCATGTATATGGAACAGATAAAAATAAGATTTTAAACCTTACCGAAAAACCAAAAAATAATATATCGTTATCAACAAAACTATTTATCACTAAAAATCAAATTTTATGGGCAATTCGAAATGAGATGGCAATAACATTAGAAGATATTTTAGCTAGAAGGACTCGTTGTTTATTTTTGGATGTTTTTGAAACTGAAAAATTGATTGATAAAGTTTTATCAATTATGGCTGATGAGATGTTAAAAGACGATGTTTGGAAACAACAACAAAAATTATCTTTTCTATCTTTGAGTAAAAAATATAAATTATGAATGTATCACCATTTATAGCTGAACTTATTGGAACATCATTTCTTATTGTCTTAGGACAAGGTGTTGTTGCTAATGTTAATTTAAAGAAAACTATCGGTGAAGGACAAAACCCCTGGTTGTTAATCACCTTAGCTTGGGGATTTTCTGTTTTTATAGGAGTTTTTATTGCTGGAAGTATAAGTGGTGCCCATTTAAATCCAGCTGTAACCATTGGGCTAGCAACTGCTGGAAAATTTTCTTGGAATTTAGTTCCTTTTTATTTTTTGGCACAATTAATTGGAGCAATGATTGGCTCATGTTTAAGCTATATAGCCTACATAGATCATTATAAATTATCTGATGATGAGGAAATTGTAAGAAGCACTTTTTGTACTGGACCAGCTATAAGAAATTTTAAAAATAATTTTTTTGCAGAGATATTAGGGACTTTTGTTTTAGTTTTTTGTGCTTTAAATATTGTTGGTCCAAATATAATAATTGAAGNAGTTAATGTTCAAAATTTTGGACTAGGGTCTATTGATGCTTTACCAATTGGAATAGTGGTTATTGTTATTGGTATGGGACTTGGAGGAAATACTGGTTTTGCAATTAATCCGGCTAGGGATCTAGGACCAAGAATTNTTTATTCTCTNACACCAAGAAAAAATAAAAAACCTGATTGGGAATACGCCTGGATCCCAGTTTTGGGACCATTAGNAGGTGGAATAATTGCTGGTTTTTTTTATTTTATTATTTCATAAAAAAAACCCGTACTAGACTATTTTTTTGAACAAACTTCAAAAAAACAAGTTTGGAGCTAACNAACTGATNAAGGATCTGNNNATTAACAGCTTGCTTTTACAATTANGACTCACTCCTTTTAAAAATATTAAACGTTAAGTTTGTCAAATAATTNCNAGTACAGGTTNTTTTATTTNNTCTATAACTAATACGTTTCCAAATGTACGTCAATTAAATTAATTAGTTCGACGACCTTATCTAGTTCATTACTCAAAGTATTAATGTTTTTTTCAGAATTTTTTTCTGCAATTGATGCAAATTGGAGTGCACACATCGCCAATACATCTTGTTTATCTCTAACCTCATAATTTTTTTCAAATTTTTTAATCATTTGATCAATTCTTAAAGCAGATTTTCTTAATGCTTCCTCCTGGACAGGCTTAATAGTCAATGGATATAATCTATTTGCAATCTCTAATTTAATTTTAATAAATTCATTCATATCATCAAAAAATTATTTTTCTTTTATCTCTGAAAGACTATTGATACATTTATCAATCTCATTTATAATTTTATTTATTTTTCTCTTGGTATAGATTTTGGACTCAGAATTTCCAAGTAAATTATTAGCTATTTTAAGTGAATTGTTTTCATTTTTAATTTTAATAAATTTATTTTTCAATTCTAGTTCATTTTGCTTGTAATCATTAATTCTTATTGACATTTTATTCAACTCCAAATGGTTCTCTTTTAACTTATTCAAAAGCAAAATTAATTTCTTTTCTAAAACACTTATATTTTTTGAGTAATTATCCATAAAATACCATAGTTATTCACAAAACTAAATATTTATAAATAATTTATTTTAATTTTCTNAATAAATAAAATTGAGTGNTCATAAGAAAATATTTATTTGTAATATNCCTATTAGTNTTAGAGNCTATGTTNGGCCAAATATCTAATCCTCTTAAAATTCCAATTAAAATCTCTGGAACATTTGGTGAATTAAGAAATACTCACTTTCACTCAGGAATTGATATTAAGACTCAAGGAAAGCAAGGAATAAAAGTCTTTTCAATAAAAGATGGCAGAATTAAAAGAATAAGAGTTTCAAAAGTAGGTTTTGGAAAAACTATATANATAGAACATAATGATGGTACCACATCTGTCTATGGTCACTTAAAAAAGTTTTCAAAAGAAATAGAACTGATNGTCAAAAAAACTCAATATGAGAAAAAATCATATGAGGTTGAAATATATCCTAAAAGAAATNCATATATGTTTAAATCAGGAACACTAATTGGCTATAGTGGAAATACAGGAAGTAGTTCTGGACCGCATTTACATTTTGAAATAAGAGACACTCAAACAAATTATCCAATTAACCCACTAAAAATATTAAAAAATGTAAGTGATACTTTAAAACCAGAAATTAATAGCCTTTATTTATACAATGTTAATAAGAATGGAGAATATTCTCCATTAAAAAAAATAAAGTTAAAGAAGATCAAATCTAATTTCTACTTGGCGGATACAATTAAAAACATAGGAATGATTGGAATAGGCATAAAATACTATGACAAACAAGACATATCGTATAGTAAGAATGGAGCTTACTCAATAGATTTTAAAATTAATAATAATACTATTTTTAATTATAAAATGGATACGATTAGTCTCTATGATAAAAGATATCTCAAATTATTGGTTGATTATGAAAACTGGTATTTAAATAAAAATAAAATTCAAAAACTTTTTATTCATCCAAAGTCAAAATACACATTTATGAAAAAAAATAACAATAGCGGAATCATAAATGTAGAAAAAAATAAATTCTATCATGGGGAAATTGAAGTTAATGATTATAGTGGAAATAAAAGTCAAATAAGATTAATCATAAAAGGTACAGATAATGATTCCATTACCAAGTCAAAAATAATTAATAATATTAAATCTGATTTTGAATACACTTTTGAATCAAAAAACATAAAGGTTGAATTTAAAAAAAACACCTTCTTCAACGATACCTATATACCTTTTAACTACTTGAATGACACATTAGACCTTGGAAAAAATATACATCCTATTGATAAAAAATTTAAGATATTTTTCAATGTTAAGGATCTTGATAGTTTAAGTTTTGAAAAGGGTTTTATTTCCAAAATAAATGATAAAAGAAGAGCTGAATATATAGGCACTAAAAAACTAAAAAATACATGGAGTATCAGCACGAATGTATTAGGTAAATATACATTGTCTCTTGACACCACTCCCCCAACAATTAAACCATTGAATTTTAAAGAAAATGAATTAATCATAAATAAAAAAATGTTAAGATTAAGAGTTAAAGATGATTTATCTGGTATAAAAAAAATAAATGCAACAATAAACGATACCTGGGTTTTGTTTGAACATGAGCCAAAGAATAATTCAATTGCTTATGATCTATCAGATATAAAATTTAATTCAAATAAATACGAATTAGAAGTTGTTGTATTTGACCAACTAGAAAATAGGAAAGTTTATAAAACTATAGTTTACAGAAATAAATAATATTTAGTTTTTAAAATCCCTTAAGACTTCCATTAAATAATCAACCTCGTTTTTAGAATTAAAACATGAAAAAGAAAACCTCAAGGAAGGCCATGATCTATATTTCTTATCTTGAACTTCTTCTAAAACATGTGAACCAATATTACTTCCAGATTGACAAGCGCTTCCCTTAGAACAAGCAATACCTTTTAAATCCAATTGAAAATCAAGAAGAGCAGATTTTTCATTAGTAATTGGTAAAGCAATATTAAGCAATGTATAAGTGCTATCATTAGGATCAGAACAACAACCGTTAAATAATGCTTTTGGAAATATTTCTAATAAAGAGCTAATGAAATAATCTTTTATAGATTGAATATATTGTCTTTCAATACTTAGTTTATCATATGAAATAGAAAGTGCTTTTTCCATACCAATAATATTGGGAAGAGCTTCTGTGCCAGCTCTTAAGCCTCTTTCTTGTGAACCACCTAAAATAAAAGATTTAATTTCAGATGTTGTCTTAACATATGAAAAGCCAATTCCTTTAGGGCCATGAAATTTATGTGCAGCAGCAGATAAAAAATCTATATTTAACTTTTCTAGATTTATTTCAAAATGTGCAACTCCTTGTACAGCATCAGTATGAAAAAAAGCATGGTTTTTCAAACATAAATTTCCAACCAATTCAAGATCTAAAATCGTTCCAATTTCATTATTAACATACATTAAGGTTACTAGTTTTTTCTTATCATCCTCAATTAATAATTCCTCCAAATGATTATAATCAATTTTTCCATCTTTTGTAGTATTAACATATTCTACTTGGACAGATTTAGATTTTAAATCATCTAGGGTATGGAGAACTGCATGATGTTCTATTTTTGAGGATATAATTTTTGAAACTCCAAGGTTGTTTACGGCACACTTAATTATCATATTATCAGATTCAGTTCCTCCAGATGTAAAAACTATCTCTTTAGGCATAGCATTAAGGTGTTTTGCAATACTTTTCCTTGCAATTTCTAATTTAGCTTTTGCAGCTCTTCCGTAAAAATGAGAAGAAGATGGATTTCCAAAAGTTTCTAAAAGACAATTTCTCATTTCATCTACTACTTCTCTTCTTAATGGAGTTGTAGCCGCATTATCAAAATAAACTTCCATAAAAATTTTAATATATTCAGTTAAGGTTCAAATTCCTGCAATGTTTTTTTTATGATATTCAAACAATCATTAATCTGATTCAAAGTTATAATTAATGGCGGGGAAAATCTAATAATATTTCCATGTGTAGGTTTTGCTAACAAACCATTTTTAAGCAATTTTAAACAGATTTCCCAAGCAGTTTTGCTTTGTTCAGTATCATTAATTTTAATTGCATTAAGAAGTCCTTTACCCCTAATCAATTTTACTATGTGACTATTTTTAATATATTTATTCATCTCTGATCTGAAATAAAAACCAATCTCTTTTGAGTTTTGAATTAGTTTTTCATCAACAACTACCTCTAGCGCTTTTTTTGCAATAGCGCAACCTAGAGGGTTTCCTCCAAAAGTACTCCCGTGTTGTCCTGGTTTAATAACATCCATAATTTTACTATCAGATAGAATTGCAGAAACAGGATATGTACCTCCGCTTAAAGCCTTACCAAGAATTAAAATATCAGGTCTAGTATAGGTTGCCTTTTGTCTTTCACAACTATTTTCACAGTTACAATTTCCACAAGATGCTAATAAAGAACCAGTTCTTCCAATTCCGGTTTGTATCTCATCAGCAATAAATAAAACATTATGCTTTAGACATAATTTCTTGGCCTCAGACATATAGTTTATCTCAGGTACATTAACCCCAGCTTCTCCCTGAATGGGTTCAACTAAAAAACCAGCTATATTAGGATTTTTTTCTAGTTGAGAATTTAAACTTTCAAGATCATCAAATTCAACTTCAATAAAGCCAGGAGTGTATGGCCCAAAATAATTTTTTGAGTCTTTATCAGAGGAAAATGAAATAATNGAAGTTGTACGTCCATGAAAATTATTTTTACAAACAATAATTTGAGCCTTATTTTTTGGGATATTCTTAATTGTATGGCCCCATTTTCTTGAAACTTTTATGGCAGTCTCAACAGCTTCTGCTCCTGTATTCATTGGTAATAATCTTTCAAAGCCAAAAAGATTAGTTGTATATTTCATGTAATCTCCCAGCTTATCATTATGAAAAGCTCTTGAAGTCAAAGTTAGAGTTTTGGATTGGTTGACCAACTCGTCTATTATTTTAGGGTGGCAATGTCCTTGATTTACAGCTGAATAAGAAGATAAAAAATCGTAATACTTTTTACCGTCAACATCCCATAAATAAACTCCCTTNCCTCTATTTAAAACAACAGGTAATGGATGATAATCATGTGCNCCATAATTAAAATCAAGACTTATATATTTCTGCTGTAAGGAATCAATTGTTTTTCCCATTTACTTTAAGCTTCAACAATAGTAATTTTCAAATGAACTAGATCAATATTCGTTATAAATTTACATATATTTCAACAAAAAATTATTTAAAAATAAAATGTCTAGAAAATTCAAAAAAGAATTTTTTGATAACCTTGAGGTAATTGATATTAATAAAAAAGGTAAAGGTGTTGTCAAATCAGATTCTGGAAAAGTAATTTTTGTGGATGGAGTAGTTCCTGGAGACTATATTCAGTTAGAAACATACAAAAAGAGAAAGGGGTATTTTGAGGGTAATTTAATAAAAATAAATAAAGAATCATCGAATAGAATTATACCAATTTGTGAACATTTTGGGGTCTGTGGTGGCTGCAAATGGCAGAATTTAAATTATGAAACTCAATTAAAATATAAACAGAAAGAAGTAATCCATAATTTAAAACACATTTCAAAAATGGAAATACTTAAAATTGAAAAAATAAAAGAAGTTAATTCAAAATTTTTCTATAGAAATAAAATGGAATATTCATTCTCAAATAACAGATGGCTTTCTAGAGATGAAATTCGAAATTCAACAAAAATTGAAGATAAAAATGGACTAGGACTTCATAAATTCGGTATGTGGGATAAGGTAGTTGACATAAAAAATTGTTACCTGCAAAAAGAACCGTCAAATTTAATTAGAAACAGCTTAAAGGAATTTTGCTTAGAAAACAAAATGAGTTTCTACAATCAAAAAGAAAATAAAGGGTTTTTAAGAAGTTTAATGATAAGAAACTCGATAGGTAATGAAATAATGATACTAATACAATTTTCCTTAAACCATAAACAAAAAATAAAACAAGTAATGAATTATTTAAAAGAAAACTTTAAAATTGATTCTTTACTGTATTGTGTCAACATGAAAGTTAATGATACAATTTATGATCAAGAAATCCAAGTTTTTAGTGGAAGAGATCATATTGTTGAAGTAATGGAAAATTTAAAATTTAAAATTAATGTAAAAACATTTTTTCAAACTAATTCAGAGCAAGCTTATGAACTTTATAAAATAATAAGAGATTTTGCCAAGTTAAAAGGAAAAGAAGTGGTTTATGATTTATACACAGGTACAGGAACAATAGCTCAATTCATTGCCCAAAAGTGTAATAAAGTAATTGGAATAGATATAGTTAAAGAATCTATAAATGCTGCAAAAACTAATTCTAAAAATAATGACATAAAAAATGCATTTTTTGAATATGGTGATATAAAAAATCTTTTCAACGAATTNTTTGTTAAAAAATATGGGAGCCCTGATTTAATAATAACCGATCCACCAAGAAATGGAATGCATAAAGATGTTGTTAAACAAATACTTTCAATTAAACCGAATAAAATTATTTATGTAAGCTGCAATAGTTCAACTCAAGCAAGAGATCTAAGTTATTTATATAGATCATATAAAATGTCTAGGTGCAGAGCTGTTGACATGTTCCCACACACAAACCATATTGAAAATGTTGTACTTTTGGAAAACAATGAAATATAATTTTTTTTTAATTTCAATTTTATTTATTTCAACCATGTGGATATTTATTCGCTGTGAAAAAGATGATATCTGTTTAGATGGAACACCAGGAACACCAAGATTAATTATTAGATTTTTTGATGCTGATAGCGTTGAAAATTTAAAACCTACAGGAGCTTTATTAGTTAATAAAGTTGAAGATAGCATTGACGTTTATATTAGAAAAAACATTTTTGGTACCGATTCCATTTCAATACCTCTTGATGCCAAAAATAATTTAACAGAACTCAAATTTTACAACTACCAGGGATTTGAAAATGAAAATATCGATACTTTAAGCTTTCATTATGATCGTTATGATATATATCTTAATAGGGCTTGCGGGTTTAAGGGGCAATTTATACTTAAAGATGACGCTGTAAGTGGTTATCAAACAAGCGAATCCTGGGTGAAGTCTTATAAAATAATTAAAGATTCTATTTTAGATGAAAAAAGCATGCATTTGGCAATTTATCATTAGTTTTTTTTTATTAAATCTAATGTTTGGTCAACTAGATAATGATAGTATATCACTAAAAAAAAATAAATCTGAACTTAGACTCAGACTTGGAATAGATTTATTTCAGCCAATAATCAGCCAACTAGATAAAGATATTAATGGTTTAGAGCTTGTAGGTGATTTTCAGATAAAAGAAAATATATATATCAGTGGTGAAATAGGAACACTTAATAGAAATCAACAATCAGAGCTAATAAACTTCAAAACATCAGGAAGTTATATAAAAATTGGGGGAGATTTTAATATGTATAAAAACTGGACCGGAATGAACAATCAAATTTATTTAGGTGTAAGAGTTGCCAATAGTCTCTATAAACACAACATAAATAACTATATTTTATTTGCTACAGAACAAGTATGGAATGATAACGTCATAAATAGCGGATACAAAACAGGAGAGATTAAAGACTTAAATGCCCAATGGATCGAATTTTTAGTTGGGCTTAAAGTTCAGGTACTAAAAAACACTTATATGGGTTTTAGTTTGAGGTTAAATAGATTATTAAGTACTAATTCACCCAAAGACTTTGGTATTTTATTTATTCCAGGATTTAATAGAGTTACAGATGATAATATTTTTGGATCTTCATTTAACTATACCTTAAGTTACTCGATTCCCTTTCNATCATCCAAAAAAAATAATTCTAATTGATTTTGCTTTTCTTTTTTGTTCCCTTATAAATAATAAANTTCATTAAACGAGATTCTAGTTTACCGTTAAANAGTTTAATTTTTNTTTTAGNNCTTAANCCAATATATTTAATTGCTTCAAAATTTGAAGATATAATCCAAGNATTAGNATNTANATATTGNTTTTTTAANGTGTTTCCAATAGACNTATATAAATCATTCATTTCACCCTTTAACCTCTCNCCATATGGTGGATTAATAATTATAAGTAATTTTTNTTCTTGAAATTTTTTAGTTTCNAAAAAGTCTTTCTGNTTAANATTTATTAAATCTTTTAAACCAGCTTCTTGAATATTTTTNTTAGCTTTTAAAATAACAGAACTAGAAATATCATATCCTGTTATATTTATATCCGGNNTCGTTACCTTTTTTAATTGTGACTCTCTNATTAANTTAAATAAATTTTCATCCCAATCATTCCATTTTTCAAAAGCAAATTCATNTCTATTAAGATTTGCAGGGATTTTACAGGCAATCATGGCAGCCTCTATCAGAAAAGTTCCACTACCACACATTGGATCTAAAAAATCAGTTGAGTTATCCCAGTCAGATAAATTAATAATGCCTGCAGCTAAAACTTCATTAATTGGAGCAATGTCAGAAGAAACTCTATAGCCTCTTTTATGTAGTGATTCTCCAGAGGAATCAATTAATAGGGTACATTTATTTTCACGAATATGGATATGAAATATGATATCTGGATAATTTATGTCAACGTTTGGTCTATCATTTTCTCTAGAATAAAAACTATCAACTAATGCATCTTTTGCCTTTTGAGAAACATATAAAGAATGACGAAAAATATTTCCAGTAACTACAGAATCGAATAGAAATGTATTTGATGTCCCTAAATATTTATTCCAATCATATTTATTTAATTCATTATACAAATCATCATATGAATTGGCATAAAATGTATAAATTGGAATTAAAATCCTCAGAGCTGTTCGAAGACATAAATTAGTCTTATACATAAATCCTTTATCGCCATAAAATGATACTAGCCTATTTCCACATTCAACATTTTGACCACCAAGACTAATAATCTCTTCTTTTAAAACTTCTTCCATACCAAAAAAAGTTTTGGCAATCATTTTAAAATTATTATTCATGATTATTAATATAAATCAAATTGAAAATTATTAACTAAGACATTATTATTTAATAATATCACCAATTTATCTAAATTCTAACCTATAATTCTATATCTAATAGAAGGATTCTTAGTATTTGTTTCATTTTGTTTTTTCTTTTTCCATAATTTATATAATTCATCTAAATCATACTCAAGAGCTGTTGGTTGCTCAATTAATTTTTCAGAGCTAAAAGCCCTTAACAAGATATCTTCGATCAAATAATCTTCATAANTATTTTTAGGATCATACTCTNCTTTTAAGGAGAGTTTAAAAAAAGAGGCNGTTGCTTGATAAATAACNGCTTTGAAGCCATTCCTTAATTCTTTAATTAAATTATGNGTTGTTTNTCCTGTTTGTCTATGAACCANCTTTATTAATATCTTTCCTTCTGAACGAGATAGTTTTTTGAGATCTTTTTCAAACTCATCATATATAAANTTTTCNAGTCTTTTCAAATATTTTCTTTTCTGTTTNTTTTTAACAATTAATTTAAGTCTATCATTAAGTATTTTNAACCTATCTGCAGCCANCTTTGCATAAGNATAAACTTTNTATGTTCTATTTCTTAAAACCGCATATTTTTTTGCTGAATCATAATCATTAAAAGTTAGTGGCTGGAATAAAACAACTTCATTTAAATCAATATATGGCTTTGGAATCGAATCTTCACCAATAATTATTAAATCGTCAATTTGTTCATTTACTTGAGAAAAACAAGTTAAAAAGCTAAAAAATATTAATGATAGAACTTTTAGTTTCATAAGTGTCAAAGGTATAAAAACCNTAATTTTTAGACAGTTTAATAATCATAAATTGTTATTTTTGACAATCTTAAAAAAAATAAAAAAAATGGAAGTTCTAAATCAAAAGTCAATAAATTTTTTAGAAAAATATTTAAACAACTCCTCACCAACTGGATACGAAGCTAATGGACAAAAAATTTGGATGGAATATTTAAAACCATATGTTGATGATTTTATTACNGACGTTTATGGNACNGCTGTGGGGGTAATCAANCCNGAAGCAAAATATAAAGTAGTTATAGAAGGACACTCAGATGAAATATCTTGGTATGTTAATTATATTTCTGAAAANGGCTTAATATATGTAATACGNAATGGNGGTAGNGATCATCAAATTGCTCCATCAAAATGGGTAAANATACACACAAAAAAAGGANTNGTAAAAGGTGTNTTNGGATGGCCAGCAATNCANACACGAAAACCAGGAAAAGAAGANGTNCCAAAANTTGATAATATATGTATTGATATAGGNGCAAANAATATNAAGGAAGTTGAAAAGNTAGGTGTTCATGTTGGATGTGTAATTACNTATCCNGATACTTTTCAAATTCTCAATAAAAATAAATTTGTTTGTAGAGCTATTGACAATAGAGCTGGAGGTTTCATGATTGCTGAAGTTGCAAGATTACTTAAAAAAAATAAAATTTCTCTTCCNTTTGGNTTNTACNTTACTAATTCTGTTCAAGAAGAAGTTGGNCTNCGGGGGGCTGAAATGATTACTCAGACAATTAAACCNAACGTAGCAATTGTTACAGATGTTTGCCATGACACAACTACTCCTATGATAAATCAAAAAGAACAAGGTAAAACGGAAATTGGTAAAGGACCAGTAATTTCATATGCACCCGCTATTCAAAATAATCTTCGAGAAAGAATCATAAAAACAGCAGAAAAAAATAAAATACCTTTTCAAAGACTTGCTTCCTCAAGGTACACAGGTACAGATACTGATGCATTTGCATACAGTAACGGTGGAGTTCCTTCTGCCCTGATTTCATTACCATTAAGATACATGCATACAACTGTCGAAATGGTTCATAAAGATGATGTTGAAAATGTTATTAAATTAATGTATGAAGTTNTACAAAACATTAAAGAAGGTGAGGACTTCAAATACTTTAAATAATTATGGTAAATCTTCAAAACCCATATTTGATAAGGTAAAACCATAAATATCAGCATACTGACTGATTGTCTTGGATATTGGTGTNCCCGCTCCATGTCCTGCATTAGTTTCAATTCTAATGAGAATTGGANGTTTCCCAGATTGTTTATCTTGAAGATGAGCAGCAAATTTGAAGGAGTGTGCAGGAACAACTCTNTCATCATGATCGCCAGTTGTTATTAGGGTTGCTGGATATTCAACTCCACTTTTTACATTATGAACAGGAGAATAAGCCAANAAATACTTAAACATTTCCTCTGATTCTTCAGATGTTCCATAATCATATGCCCAACCAGCTCCAGATGTAAATTTGTGATATCTTAACATATCAAGAACCCCAACAGCTGGTAATGCAACTGCTGCTATATCTGGTCTTTGAGTCATAGTTGCACCAACAAGTAAACCTCCATTTGAACCACCTCTTATAGCTAAATATTCAGAGCTAGTATATTTATTTGAAATTAAAAAATCAGCAGCTGAAATAAAATCATCAAAAACATTTTGTTTGTTTAATTTAGTTCCNCCAAGGTGCCAGTCTTTACCGTACTCACCCCCACCTCNAAGACTGGGNACTGCATAAACTCCCCCATTTTCCATCCATAAAATATTAGTAATACTAAATGACGGCCTTAAGCTTATATTAAAACCTCCATAACCATATAAAATAGTTTGATTTTTACCATTATTCAATTCAATATCTTTTTTGTGAGTAATAATCATTGGTATTTTAGTTCCGTCTTTAGATTCATAAAAAACTTGTTTAGAGATGTAATCTGAAGGATTAAATTTTACTTCTGGAGTCCAAAATAATTGATATTTTCCTGAAGAAACATCGTATTGATATATAGAACTTGGTGTATGATAATTAGTAAATGAAAAATAAATAGACTTTTGATTGGACTTGCCATAAAATCCTGAGGATGATCCTACTCCTGGTAGATCAATTTCTCTAATTCGTTTACCACTAAAACTATATTGATATACTTTTGAGCGAGAATCAACCAAATAATTTGCAAAAATATACCCACCTCCAGCGCTGGGTGACAATACATTNTTGGAATTTGGTATTATATCGATCCAATTACTTACACTTAGATCATTAAAATTGGTTTTAATAACCCTTTTATTTGGAGCATTCATATTAGTTACAAGATAAAAATCACTCATATCAGTTTCTAAAACATAAATATCTGATTCGTAATTATCAATAATCTTTTTAAATTTTGAATTAGGATTAGATAAATCCTTCACCAAAAATTTATTACCAGATGTAGACTTACTTGCTGATAAAAATAAATAATTTCCATCATCTGAAACTACCCCCCCCACATACCTATTTTTTTCATCTTCTTTACCTCCATAAATTAGAATATCATTTTGTTGTGATGAATTTAGTTTATGATAGTATAATTTGTGTTGATCAGTTTTTTCTGAGAGCTCACTTCCACCTGGCTTGTCATAGGATGAGTAAAAAAAACCTTCATCCCTCTTCCAAGAAATTCCACTAAACTTAACATTGACCAAAGTATCTTCCAATATCTTTTTAGTGTATACATCAATTAGGATTATTTTTCTCCAATCACTCCCTCCTTCAGAAATGCTATATGAACATATTTTTCCGCTTTTTGAAAAGCTTAGTCCTGCCAAGGATGTTGTTTTATCAGCTGAAAAGTTATTTGGATCTATGAAAACTTTAATACTATCATTTAGGTCCCTTTGATAAAGAACATATTGATCTTGAAGACCATCATTTTTAAAGAAATAGGTAAAATCACCTTCTTTGAAAGGAGAGGTAGATTTTTCGTAATCCCATAATTCTTCTAATCTGTTCTTTAATTTATTTCTAATTGGTATTTTTTCTAAATATTTAAACGTAAAATCATTTTGTGATTCTACCCATGATTCAGTCTGTGGAGACATATCATCTTCCAGCCATCTATAAGGATCAATTATTTTTGTATTAAAATACTCATCAATAACATTAATTTTTTCGGTATTAGGATAGTTAAATTTACTATCACAGGATAAAAAGCAAGCTGTGAGTAAAATAAAATAATAATTTTTCATTTGATTATGTTTTAGTATATAGACTTAAAAATGATTGATTAATGATTGATTAATCTTTTTTGCAATACCAGGGCCTTCATAAATGAAACCTGTATAGAGTTGAATCAAATCTGCACCTGCTTTTATTTTTTCAATTACGTCCTGAGGAGAATGTATTCCTCCGACACCAATTATAGGAAAACTTTTATTACTTCTTTGAGACAAAAAACTAATAATATCTGTACTCTTTTTTGAAAGTGGTTTTCCACTTAAGCCACCTGCTTCAATTTTATTTTTTGAAACAAGTCCCTCACGTTCTAATGTAGTATTTGAAGCAACAACTCCATCTATTTTTGTTATTTTAATTATTTCAATTATATCTAATAATTCCTTTTTATTTAAATCTGGCGCTATTTTTAGCAAAATTGGTCTTCGTTTAGATTTTTTATCATTTAGTTCCTGTAATGAATTTAATAATTTGGTTAGTGGCTTTTTTGATTGTAAATCTCTGAGACCTGGGGTATTTGGCGAGCTAACATTTATAACAAAATAATCTACATATTCGTATAAATGTTCAAAGCAAAATAAGTAATCATCTAAAGCTTTGTGGTTTGGAGTATTTTTATTTTTACCAATATTTCCACCAACTATTATCGATTTATTTTTTTTTAATCTGTTTACAATTTGATGAACCCCTTGGTTGTTAAAGCCCATTCTATTAATTAGGGCTTCATCTTCTGTTAATCTAAATAATCTTTTTTTTGGATTTCCATTTTGCATTTTTGGTGTAACAGTTCCTATTTCAATAAATCCAAAACCGAAATTACTCAGTTCATTAAAAAGCTTTGCATCTTTATCAAAGCCTGCTGCTAATCCAACTGGATTTTTAAAATTGAGTCCAAAAACTTTACGCTCTAATTTATGATGATCAATCACGTAGCATAGACGAATTATATTTCCAATTCCAGGGATTAAATGAACAAATTTAATTAAGTTGAAAACTAAATGATGAACTTTTTCTGGATCAAATAAAAAAAACAAAGGCTTTAAAAAATATTTATACATAGGGGTTNAACGTATTATTTAAAGCCAATTTAAATCTAATTTTTTTACACTTTTTTATTTAATTTAGAGCTCATTTCTNATGATAAGGNAGAACGCTCAATNTTTAATTTTCCTGCCTGGGTTTCAATNATACAAGTATTATCNTTATTGTTTAAATCAAATATTTTTGCNTGNAAACCGCTCTTNGTAATTACTCNATCNCCTTTTTTNAAATTATTAATAAAATTCTTTTCCTTTTTTTGTCGCCTAGACTGAGGTAGAATAATAAAAAAGAAAAAAACTACCAACATTAAGAGTAAAAATGGTAGTTGATCTGAAAATCCCCCTTGCATAAACTAGTTTTGGGTTTGTCTAGCCTTAGCTTGAGCTTGTCTTTGTTGTTCTTTAATGGGGTCAGGAGAAACCATAGCTTTTATCCTAAGCATTTCTCTTCCACTTTCTGTATTTGCGGAAATCGTAACTGCTTTTTGTTGTAAGTTAGGTTTATTATTAGAGTCAAAACTAACTACTATTTTCCCAGAAGCACCTGGAGCAATAGGTTGGTTTTTAGGATATTGAGGGACTGTNCATCCACAACTTCCTCTNGCATCAACAATTATTAAATCGCTTTTACCTGCATTNGTGAAAGAAAATGTAGTTGTAACAATNTCTCCTTCATTAATGTTTCCAAAATCATGAGATTGTTTATCAAANTTCATGACTGGGGAATTAGATATATTTTGTTGACTTTTAGCTTCGGTTGCATTAACATTATCTTGATTAACTTTTTTTGCAGCTCCTTCTCCGCAAGAGATTGTTAGAACAAACAGAATCAAAATAGAATAAAAAATATTTTTCATAAGTCTTAATTTAATTTACATAATCAAAAGTAATTAAAAAATCTTTATAACAAGCCTCTTCCCTTTTTGTTTAATTTTCCTTGACTNTCAAAATCTTTCGATATATTATCTAAAACACCATTAATAAAAATATTACTTTTTGGTGTTGAATAATCTTTTGCAATCTCTAAGTACTCGTTAATTGTTACTTTTGNGGGAATCTCCATAAAAAATAAAAATTCAACTATTGCCATTTTAATTAAAATATAATCTAGATTGGCAATTCTATCAAACTCCCAATTTGGTGTTCGTCCAATAATTTCTTTNTTTAATAATTCATTATTACTTACAACATAATTTAATAAATCAATACCAAAAACAATTTCATCTTGTTTTGTATTATAGATAGGTAGATTTNGATTTTGGTNTGATTCANAATANAAAGATTTAATTTGTTTTAAAATATAAGTATTTACAACAGGNAAATCATCAACCCATGTCAACTCAGAATCCTCAATATATTCATACAATTTATTGGACGAAGCAATAAAATCTTTATAAAAATTAATACAAAAGAGATTATGGTCAAAGTCAATCATTTCTTTATTTTTATTGATATCAATAAAATTATCGAGCGAGTTATATATTTCAATAATATATTTATAATCAGTTTTCCAGTTATTAATTTTTCTTTTCTTTAAATAATTTTCAATTGATTTATTGTTATTCACATAAATAAAAAAGGGGTTTTTCAAAATTCTATTTTCTAAAAATCCAATAGTATTAATATTATTCTTTTTTTGAGATTTAATTTTTTTTTCAGCATTAAGAAAAATAAACTTAAAGGTTGCAATTAATAAATAATATAAATCAAAAGACTTACGTGTAGTATTTTTAAAAAAANCTAAGTGTGATTTTAGNGTTCTATCATTTGAATTTGNAAGNGAATACAAAGATTGCATCACTTTAATACGAATATGCCTTCTAGTTAACATTTTTTAAAGAACCTTTACTTTGTAAAAGTATATCTTTTAACATTATTAAAATTTTAATAATGATATTATTTTATGAAAAACCTCGGTTTCTGAATAGTTTGATGTATCAATAATTTTTGCATCTTTAGCTGGTTTNAGNGGTGATATTTCCCTTGACTCATCATNCTTATCTCTTATTTTAACATCTTCGAAAATTTGAGAAAAACTTATATTTTCATTATTTTTTTTCNTTTGCCGAAATCTTCTTTTAGCTCTTATTTTAGGTGAAGCAACTAAAAAAAATTTATTTTTAGAGTTGGGAAAAACAACAGTACCTATGTCACGGCCTTCCATCACAACATCATTATTTGTCGAAAGCTGTCTTTGTCTTTTTACCAGAAAAGACCTTACTTCAGGAATTGAAGAAACCATACTAACATTTTGATCAATTTCAATATTTCTTAATTTTTCTTGTATGTTTTCATCATTAATTGTGATAATCTGATTTTGATTAACGATTTTGAAATTAATNTCAATNTTATCTATATTATNAATTAATTTTTTTGNACTTATTTGACTTTTAATTAAAAAATTNTTTAATGAATAATANGTTATTCCTCTATACATAGCACCAGTATCAATATGAATAAAATTTAAATGTTTNGCTATATTTTTAGCTTGAGTACTNTTTCCTGTTGCTGCATANCCATCTATGGCAATAACTTCTTTCATCTATTTAAGCTATAATTTTTTTTGAATTTAATACATCTATATTTGTNATTGCAATATCTAGGACTTCACTCATTTCATTTACATAATGGAATTTGAGTCCTTTTAGATAATCTGATTTAATTTCATTAATATCTTTTCTATTCTGATCGCACAAAATTATTTCTCTTATTTTTGAACGTTTAGCTGCTAAAATTTTTTCTTTAATACCCCCTACNGGAAGGACTTTTCCTCTNAGTGTAATCTCTCCTGTCATAGCAGTGTATTTTTTTACTCTTTTTTGTTTTATTAAAGACATTAAAGAAGTNAACATAGTTATTCCTGCACTAGGTCCNTCTTTNGGAGTAGCTCCCTCTGGAACATGTATNTGAATATTATATTTTTCAAAGGGAAACTTTTCTATGCCAAGTCTTTTAGAGTTTGATTTTAAATATTCTAAGGCAATAGTTGATGATTCCTTCATGACTTTTCCNAGATTACCTGTAATACTTAAATTTCCCTTTCCTTTTGACATTGTTGATTCAATAAATAATATATCTCCACCAACAGATGTCCATGCTAANCCNGTTACAACTCCAGCAACTCGATTATTCTCAGCTAAATCAATATTAATNTTTGATANTCCTAAAATCTCATATAAATTTGATATNGTTGGTGTTTTGATATATTTTTCATTCAATGCAATTGACTTTGCAATATATCTGGTCATTTTAGCCATCTGCTTTTCAAGNCCTCTTACTCCNGACTCTCTAGTGTAGCCTTCAANTATTTTTGAAATNACACTTTTATTTAATTTTAATTGNGTTTTGTTTAGGCCATGTTCCTTNAGCTGTTTAGGAAGAAGATGCTTATTTGCAATTTGAATCTTTTCTTCAATTGTATATCCACTTATATTAATAATTTCCATCCTATCTCTTAAAGCAGGTTGAATATCTCCTAAATTGTTTGCAGTAGCAATAAACATTACTTTAGATAAATCATATCCTATTTCCAAAAAATTATCATAAAAAGAGTTATTTTGTTCTGGATCTANAACNTCTAGTAGGGCTGAAGAAGGGTCACCACTTAATCCTTGATTTAATTTGTCTATTTCATCCAGAACAAAAACAGGATTTGATTTTTTAGCCTTTTTTAAATTTTGGATTATTCTACCAGGCATTGCTCCAATATATGTTTTTCTNTGTCCTCTAATTTCAGACTCGTCTCTCATTCCACCNAGGGAAAATCTTACATAGGATCTCCCGAGNGATTCAGCTATGGATTTACCTANAGATGTTTTACCAACTCCAGGTGGGCCATAAAAACATAAAATAGGTGATTTCATATCGTTTCTNAGTTTTAGAACAGCTAAGTACTCAATTATTCTTTTTTTAACCTCNTCNAGTCCNTAATGATCTCTGTCAAGAATTTTTTGTGCTTTTTTAAGATTAAATTTATCAGTTGAAAAATCATTCCATGGNAAATCTAAAATTAATTCTAAATAATTTCTTTGAACAGAATATTCTGCNACCTGAGGGTTCATTCTCTGCAACTTTCCCCATTCCTTTTCAAAATGATTTTTTACATCAGAATCCCATTTTTTTAATTTAGATTTTTCTTTTAATTCGTCTATTTCTTCCTCATAAGATATTCCTCCAAGCTCTTCTTGAATTTTTTTTAATTGTTGATTTAAATAATATTCCCTTTGCTGCTGATCCATATCTAAACGCACTCTAGATCTAATATCATTTTTTAGAGCCAACTTCTGATACTCAGTATTCATATATTTCAGACATAAAAATGCTTTATCTTTGAGGCTTTTGGAAAAAAGTATTTTTTGCTTATCACTAACTGATAAATTCATGTTAGATGAGACAAAGTTTATTAGAAATGAATTACTATTTATATTTTTTATTGCAAATGATGCCTCAGAAGGTATGTTAGGGTTTTCTTGAATAATTTGAAGGGCTAAATCTCTAATTGATTCAACAGTTGCGAGCAATTCCTTATTTTTTAATGAGGTGGAAATATCTTCAACAGCTTTAATTTCAGCTTTTATATATGGTTTTTCNGTAATTATTCTATCTATTTGAAATCTTTTTTTTCCTTGAATTATTACTGTGGTATTTCCATCAGGCATTTTCAAAACTCTTAATATTTGAGCTACAGTACCTGTATNGTAAATGTCTTTGAACTGAGGGTTTTCTATAGCTTGATCTTTCTGGGCAACAACACCAATTACTTTGTCTCCATTATTAGCATCTTTTATCAATTGAATAGATTTATCTCTACTGGCAGTAATTGGTATTACAACTCCNGGAAATAGAACAGTATTCTTNAANGGAAGAATAGGNATTGAATNAGGAAGAGCTTCATTATTTANTGCTTCTTCGTCCTCAGAAGTCATAAGTGGAATTAGATCAGCTTCAGCCTCGATATCTTTTAATGAAATACTGTCAAAAGTTGTATAGGATGTTTTTGCCATATTNTTAGGTGTCAATCTGTCATTAATTTAATAAACAGTTTTTTTGTTTACATGTGAACCTTTATTAAATAACTGCTCAATATATATATATTTCAATAGTTATGCCATTGAACAAATAAAAAAGGGTTTTTATGATTTTTTAATCATGAAACTTAGGAACTCGGAGTAATAGAATAACCCCCGCTATAAAAAATACTGCAAAAACNAACACACTATTTCTCATACTTCCAGTAATTTGATCAATCATACCGAACATAATCATTCCAATTATAATTGCAATTTTTTCTGTAACTGAATAAAAACTAAAAAAAGATGCAGTATCTTTTGTTTTTGGAATATATNTCGAATATGTTGATCTTGAAAGAGATTGAAGNCCTCCCATTACTAAACCCACAAGCCCAGCAATTAAATAGAACTCCATTGGTGTATGAATATAAAATGCTCTAATACATAAGAATGCCCATATTATATTGATAACAATTAAAACAGGTAAATTACCAAAACGTTCGGAAGCTCTAGCAGTGAGTATTGCTCCAAAAATTGCAACAATTTGAATTAGTAANATTGAGACGATTAATCCTACTGTTTTCTCTGTTGAATTGGACCACTGAATCTCGGCTTCACCAAAATAAGTTGCAATCAATAAAACTGTTTGTAAGGACATACTATATATAAAAAAAGCTATCAAAAATCTTTTTAGTCTCAAATTATTAATAAGTTGNTCGAGGACTAATTTTATTTCTTTATATCCATTCCAAAAAACATCTTTGGATAATTTATTTGTATGATTTCCTTTNGGTAAATAGAAAAAGGAAATTTGACTAAATAAAGCCCACCATATNCCTACAGANATAAAAGAATATTTCATTGCANTCATTGAAGCTTCAAGCTTTGATCCATGAATACCGTACAAATCCGGTTTCATAACCATAGAAAGATTAAATAATAATAAGATAACACTTCCTATATAGCCCATTGAGTAGCCTCTTGCACTTGCTCTATTTTGTTGATCAGGATAAGCAATATCTGGGAGATATGAATTGTAAAAAGTAAAACTACACCATACACCAATAAGTGAAAAAAAATAAAATGTTAAACCTATATAAATAGTTTCTAATTCAAACCAATAAAGNCCAATACATGAAATTGAACCTAAATAGACAAAAAATTTCATGAACTTTTTTTTATTGCCAATATAATCTGCTATTCCGGAAAGAATTGGAGTTATAATTGAAATAATTATAAAAGCAAAAGCGGTGATAAAACTAATCATCGCCGAATATTTAATTTGTGATCCAAAAAAATCTATTGTTTTAATCTCCGAGAATAATGAGCCATAGTATATTGGAAAAATTGCTGATGATATTACTAATGGATATACAGAGTTTGCCCAATCATAAGAAGCCCATGCATTTATGAGTTCTTTACTTCCTTTTTGTAAGGGTTTAGTAGTTTTAAAAAACATATTTCTTATCTAATATTGCAGCAAAGTAATGATTTCATATTTAATGCTGAAAGTTTAAATTAAGATTATTTAAAATTTTATCTTTTTGTGCATTAAATAATTTTTTAATAAATTATTTTTGCATTGTAATGCTAAAAATTAAAAATTTATTTATTGTATTATCGATCTGCTTTAGTTGCAATTCACAAAAATCAACTAAACAAGCAAGTGAGATTGAAAAAAATCAATTTGAAGTTGAAAAATCAAATGATCAATGGAAAAAAGATTTAACACCAATGGAGTTTTATGTATTAAGACAATCTGGAACAGAAAGGGCATTTTCAGGAAAATATAACAAACACAATGAGCCTGGATTGTATGTTTGTGCTGCATGTGATAATCCTTTATATGATTCAAGGCATAAATATGATTCAAAATCAGGTTGGCCGAGTTTTGATAGAGGAGTTAATAAAAATATACTCCTTGATGTAGATTATAATTTAGGCTATCCAAGAACTGAATTGAAATGTAAATCCTGTGGAAGTCATTTGGGACATCTTTTTAACGATGGTCCAAGAAACACGACTGGAAATAGGCATTGTATAAATTCTGTTGCATTAAAATTTATTTCAAAAGAAAATGAGTAGTAAAAAATATCCTTTTCAAAAAACTGATGAAGAATGGAAAAAAATATTGAATTCAGAAGAATATTATATTTTAAGAGAAAAAGGAACAGAAAAACCATTCAGTGGAAAATTTAATAACCATTTTGAAAGTGGAATATACGTTTGTAAAGGATGTAAACAAGAGTTATACGATAGTAAATCAAAATTTGAATCTAATTGCGGTTGGCCAAGTTACGATGGATCAAAAAGTGGAGCTATTGAATTTAAAAAGGACATATCATACGGGATGATTCGAACAGAAATATTATGCTCAAAATGTGGTTCGCATCAAGGTCATATTTTTGATGATGGTCCAAGTTTAACTGGAAAGAGGTATTGCGTAAATTCTCTTAGTGTTGAATTTAAACCTAATAAAAAATCAAAATAAATTTATTAGTTTTTATTTACATTTGTAATCTAAATTTAAACATATGAAATCATACGATATTATAGTTATTGGAAGTGGTCCAGGTGGATATGTAACTGCAATTAGAGCCTCTCAACTTGGTTTTAAAACTGCAATTGTAGAAAAAGAAAGTCTAGGTGGAGTTTGTTTAAATTGGGGGTGTATTCCGACTAAAGCGTTAATTAAATCGGCCCAAGTTTTTGATTATTTAAAAAACGCAAATGATTATGGACTAAAAATTGAAAATTATACTAAAGATTTCGACGCAGTGGTTAATAGAAGTAGAAATGTTGCGTCTGGAATGAGCAAAGGTGTAAATTTTTTAATGAAAAAAAATAAAATTGATGTAATTAATGGATACGGAAAAATTAAATCTGGAAAAAAAGTTGAAGTAAAAAAAGATGATGGCGAAATCATTGACATTCAGGGTAAAAATATAATAATTGCGACTGGAGCGAAATCAAGAATCCTACCAAATCTCCCTCAGGACGGAAAAAAAATTATAGGTTACAGAGAGGCAATGACACTAAATTCTCAACCAAAGAAGATTATAATTGTTGGTTCTGGTGCAATAGGCATTGAATTTGCATATTTTTATAATGCTATGGGGTCTGAGGTTACAATAATCGAATACCAGGATAGACTTGTGCCTCAAGAGGATAAAGAAATTTCAAAAGCTTTGGAGATAAATTTTAAAAAAAATGGTATAAAAATATTTACGAGCTCAGAACTAATCAATTCTAAAATAAATGGTAAATCCGTTTCAGCAATAATTAAAACTGCAAATAAAGAACAGACACTAAATGCTGATATTATTCTTTCGGCAGTTGGTATAAAATCAAATATTGATAATATCGGATTAGAGGATGTAGGAATAGTTTCAGATAACGATAAAATTATTGTTGATGATTTTTACCAAACAAACATCCCAGGTTATTTTGCAATTGGAGATATTACAAAAGGACAAGCACTTGCTCATGTGGCCTCTGCAGAAGGAATTTTATGTGTTGAGAAATTAGCTGGACTAAATACTGAACCTTTAGATTATGAAAATATTCCAGGATGTACTTATTCTTCTCCTGAAATTGCATCTGTTGGTTTGACTGAAGACGAAGCAAAAGATAGGGGCTATGAGATAAAAATTGGTAAATTCCCTTTTTCTGCATCAGGAAAGGCACAAGCAAGTGGAAAATCAGAAGGTTTTGTAAAAGTTATTTTTGATGCAAAATATGGAGAATGGTTAGGGTGTCATATGATTGGTGCTGGGGTTACAGACATGATATCTGAAGCAGTTTTAGCAAGAAAATTAGAAACAACAGGACATGAAGTTTTAAAAACAGTTCATCCTCACCCAACCATGAGCGAAGCGGTCATGGAATCTGTCGCTGCTGCTTATGGTGAAGTTATTCACTTGTAGAAACACTTTAAAGAATGTTTTTTGATGTATTATTTTATTTATTTAGTAAGCTTAGTACACCTAGTCTGTAACTATCAATTCCAAAACCTACAATCAAACCTTTAGCAGCTGGAGTAATATATGATTTGTGTCTAAAATCCTCTCTTGAAAATGTATTCGATATATGAATTTCAATTACAGGAGCAATAATAGATTTTATTGCATCCCCGATTGCAACGGATGTGTGGGTATAAGCAGCTGCATTCAATAGTATATAGTCTGAAGAAAAACCAACTTCCTGAATTCTATCAATTATTTTTCCTTCAATATTTGATTGAAAATAGTCAAATTTGATATCTGAAAATTCTTTTTTTAAAGAGATAAGGTATTCATCAAAAGTTACAGAACCATAAATATTTGGCTCTCTTTTTCCAAGTAAATTAAGATTTGGACCGTTAATTATAGATATATTCATTTAATTCGTTTTAACAAAAATACTACATTTAACTTTCTTTTTTTATGAATATATNTNTTAGTAAATAATGAATTGGAAATCAATTATAGATAAATATAAAANCTACNTAAAAATTGAGAGAGGATTATCAAGTAATTCTGTAATAAATTATTTGTATGATATTACAGCTTTTTTNAAATATTATAAAATTAATTACGAAAATTCTAGTCCAAAAGATATTACAAATGAACAAGTTCAAAGTTTTATTTATGAAGAAGCCAAATATAAGAGTTCTTATTCTATGGCAAGAAGAATATCAGGTTTAAAAAGTTTTTTTAATTATTTAAACTATGAGAAAATAAGAGAGGATGATCCTTCAAATAATATTGAAACTCCAAAAATAGGTAGGAAATTACCTGAAGTATTAACTATTTCAGAAATTGAAAAAATAATTNAAATTATAGATATTTCTCATCCNCAGGGACAAAGAAATATTGCTATCATTGAAACAATGTATGGTTCTGGATTAAGGGTAAGTGAATTAATTAATCTGACGATATCAAACCTNTTTTTCAAGGAAAAGATAATAAAAGTTATTGGAAAGGGAAACAAGCAAAGATTGATTCCAATGGGAGATTATTCAAGAAAACACTTAANTGATTANATAAATAATAACAGGTGTTATGGTAAAATTAATCCTAAATTTTCTGATGTTGTTTTCCTGAATAGAAATGGTAAAAAATTAACAAGAGCAATGATTTTTACATTAATTAAAAATTTTGGACTNAAGGCAGGCATATCGAAAAATATTAGTCCCCATACTTTAAGACATTCTTTTGCAACCCACTTACTAGAAAATGGAGCAGATTTAAGAACAATTCAAGTAATGATGGGACATGAAAGTATTACAACTACTGAGATTTATGCTCACATGGATACAAAATATTTAAAAACTGTTATGAAAAATTTTCATCCAAGAAAAAAAGATTAATTTTTTATAATTAATCTAAAACCTTCACCATGAATGTTTATAATCTCAATATTTGAATCTATCTTCAAGTATTTTCTCAATTTAGCAATATAAACATCCATACTTCTTGAGGTAAAATAATTATCATCTCTCCAAATTTTATTTAGTGCTACTTGTCTTGGCATTAAATCATTTAAGTGAAGTACCATAAGTTTCAAAAGTTGACTTTCCTTAGGAGATAACTTGATTAGGTCTTTATTTAGTTGATTTGTCAAAATTCTTAATTTAGAATTGAATGAGAAAATTCCAATTTTAAATTTATAATCTTCAGATTCTGGTATTTCAACTGAACTTTGACGATTTAAAATTGCCTTTATTTTAGCTAATAAAACATCAGAGTCAAATGGCTTAGATAAATAATCATCTGCTCCTGCTTTAAAACCTTTTAAAACATCCTCCTTTAAAGTTTTGGCAGTCAAAAAAATTATTGGAATAGTATTATTTTTTTCTCTTATTTCTTTTGCTAATGTAAAACCATCTTTAAAAGGCATCATGACATCTAGAATACATAAATCAAAATCATTTTTTTTAAATTTTTCATAACCCTCAACTCCATTTTTTGCCAATATAACTGAATAAGAGTTTAATGATAAATAATCTCTTAGAATACTTCCAAAATTTGGATCGTCTTCAACTACTAAAATCTTTTTATTTTTCATCGATTAAGTACTTATTTTATAAAAGGCAAGCTAACTGTAAACGTAGTGCCTATACCTTTTTTACTTTTTAAATCAATCAATCCTGAATGTAAATCAATAATTTTTTTTACATATGTTAATCCCAACCCGTGACCTTTTATGTCGTGAATATTTCCTGACTGTAACCTATAAAACTTTTTAAAAATTAACTTTTGAGATCGCTCATCCATTCCTATACCATTATCTTTAATACTAATAGAAACCATATTATAACTTTTATTAATACTTATTTGAATATTAGGAGGTAATACAGAGTACTTTATAGAATTATCTAAAATATTAATAAAAAGATTTGTCAAATGATTTTTATTTCCATTGATCATTAAATTATGATCATCATCATCATCAAAGTTAATTTGTCCCTTTTTATTTGAAACAATTAGGGAAACATGATTAACGGATAATTTCAAAATATCATAAAGATTTATTGTCTTCTTATCCATGGGCAAAGTACCTTTGTCTAGTTGAGATATCCTTAAAACTCCATCAACATGACTTAGCATTCTATGATTTTCCTCTCTAATCATTTTAACGTATTTACTAATGGATTTGGGATTATTAATATTTTTAATATTTGAAATTGAATCTAGTGCAAGACCGATTGTAGCAATCGGAGTCTTAAATTCATGAGACATATTATTTATGAAGTCTGTTTTAATAACTTCGATTTTCTTCTGTTTAATTATTTGATAAAGAGCTGTGAATGAAACTAAAACAATAAATAAACTAAAAGAAACAGAAAGTCCAGCAACACCTATCACAGATGAAAAAACAAAGCTTTTCTTATCAGGAAAAAAAACAGAAAGCTCATAATTACTGATTCCGTTTTCATCAATAAATATTGGAGTTGAATACTTAGGGCCAATTTCTGTTTCTGAATAATTATTTGAAGTGATCTTAGTAGAAAGATTATTATTATATATGCCAAACTCAAAACTTGTGTTAATTTTTTTCTCATTTAGGGCTTTTTTCAGAAGAAAAGAAACCTCTTCAGTAGTAACCCTTTTATGTACAGGTAAACTTGATATATACTGCATAAAAATAGATCTATATTTAGCTATCTCAAATGGGTTTTTTCTTTGAACGGTTTTAATCTTTGATATTGATTTGACTAAATTATTTTCTCTATTGAAAACATCCTCACTTAGAATTGCAGTTGTTTTAACACTTTTATAGTCAGAAATATTGTCAAAATCATTAAATCTTGGATCAACCGATATTCCTTCTAAATCATACTCCTCTTGTAAAATTCCATATGCAAAAAGAGTGGATAAATTTGTAGAACCTCTCTCAGGTAAAAAAAGAAAAACATCGGTAAAATTTGAATCGTCTGGCTTCCCAACTGAGTCTATTAACCTTTCATATGCTAAGATATAATCATCTAATTCTCTATTTTGAATATCAGTTGAAACTGATTCTAAAATTTGATTTATAGCTAATGAGAAAGCTTCTTCATTATTTTTCCAAGAAGACTTTATCCAATATACTTGAATTATAACAACCCCAACAATAGATAGAAGAATTAGACTTACTAATGCAACGAAATAGTTTTTTTTCAATTTTTAATATTATCGCTTCTTAATACAAAATTCAACAAAAAAATAGAAAATAAATGCTAATGTATTGTTAATCTGGAATATTAAATCTATTTTTTAAATCAATTAAAAGGTTTTCAAGTCTAATAACAGTTGTCTTCCAATCAATATTTTCAATTAATGTATCAGCAAATAATGCTTTTTTTTCATCGGACCACTGTTTAGAAACTCTTGACATAATTTGACTAACTGTTATATAATCTCTTTTTATAATTCTGTCAGTTCTTATTTTTATGGGAGCTGTAACAAGTATAGTGAAATCGATTTTTAAATTAATTTTTGATTCAAATAAAATAGCAGACTCAAAGAAAATAATTGATTTTCCCGATCTTATTTTAAATTTTTTGAAATCTTTTTGAACTAATGGGTGAACAATTGAATTTAATTCTTTAAGTTTTTTAGGATCATCAAAAACAATTTTAGATAAATATTTTGAATTTATAAAACCATTTTTATATGATAATTTACCAAAATTTTTAATTACATATTTTTTTACTGATGAATTTGTATTTAGTATTATTTTGGCTTTTTCATCAGAATTGTAACATGTAAAACCTCTTTTTGAAAAAAAGTTTAAAATTTTAGATTTTCCACTCCCTATTCCGCCTGTAATTGCTACTGTTATCATTTTTTGATAAGATAAGATATTGATTTAGGCTCCCATCTAACATTTTTAGAAAAATTTGGGGATTTACTTAATCTAACCGGAACACTTTCAAAATTACCATCATTAGTGTCTAAGTAATCAAAAATTAATTCAAAATCTTCATTCTTTACATTATTGACAAACTCTACAGGAAATGATGAAAATAGCTTAACTTTTTTAGGAAAGAGTTTAATTTTTGTAGAGTCAGGTACATTAATTACTTTTAATGAAATATCAAAACTTTGTTCAGTAAACTTTTTTATCGATTGCTTATAAATTACTTTATCTGGNNTATACCTAATAAAAGGATCATTATTTCTCAAAAACACGACTGACTCGATATTTGCAGAAATCTCTTCTTTCGAATTTATTAAAATTGGAATAAAATTTAGTTTATCTANTTTAGATTTTGGGCCAGAAACATTAATACTGTCAGGTTCAATTAAAGGGTCATTAATTAAACTAAAACCGGATGCAATNTTAAANTTTGAGTTATTGTCAATAATAACAGCAANCTTTTTTGTTACATGAACTGAATAATCAAAAAACAACTTTTCATTTTCAAAACTTAAAAATGATCCACTAATTTGATCATCTAGAGACCTTCTCAAAGACACTAAACTGATTAATCCCTTTGATTCCTTGAGCTCAGCTGCAGAAAAATCAACATCCAAAGTTTTGCGAAAAAATCTATAAAAAAAAAGTTGAAAACCAGATGTATTTACGTATCCCTCAATAATTTTATATTTAGGTTCTAAAATTAGAAGAGTTGGGACATTAATATATTTTACGTCGAAGAGAACAAGAGCTGAGTAATTTTTTGAGAACTTTGTAACTCCCCAAAACAATGATGAGATAAAAAAGAAAATTATAAATACTTTAATCTTTTGATTTTTTGCTAATGGATTTGNTGAATTTTTATTAAAATGATATAAGTCCATTAAACTAATTTAACTATCAAATAGAATCTATTATTTCTTGACTAACACCAACATTAGAAAATCCTCCATCATGATATAAATTTTGTAGAGAAACTTTCTTTGTATAGTCCGAAAACATCATTACTGTATATTTTGCACAGTCTTCGGCACTAGCATTTCCTAGAGGTGACATTTTTTCAGAATATTTTAAAAAACCTTCTAAACCTTTTACTCCTTCGCCAGCTTTTGTCAATGTTGGAGATTGTGAGATTGTGTTAATTCTTACTTTATAATCCTTTCCAAAAAAATAACCAAAACTACGTGCAATTGATTCTAAATATGCCTTATTTTCTGCCATATCATTGTAATTTGGAAAAGTTCTTTGAGCAGCAATATAGGTTAGTGCTACGATACTACCCCATTTATTCATAGCTTTACTTTTGTATAAAACCTGAAGGAGCTTATGAAATGAAACAGCAGATATATCCCACCCTTTTGTTAACCAATCATAGTTTAGATCAGTATAATTTTTTCCTTTTCTAACATTTACAGACATCCCTATGGAATGAAGCACAAAATCAATTTTACCATTAAAATGTTCAATAGATTTGTTTATTAAATTTTGAAGATCTATNACTGAGGTTGCGTCAGCTGGAATAATTGGAGAATCTAATTTTTTTGATAATTCATTAATATTTCCCATTCTAATCGCAATCGGAGCATTTGTTAAAACGATTTCACCACCAGAAGCAACAATAGACTCTGCTGTTTTCCATGCAATCGAATTTTTATCTAAAGCACCAAAAACNATACCTTTTTTNCCTTCTAATATTTTATAAGACATTACTTTTTCTTTCAAAGATAATTAATCTAATAACTCGCGTGCATGTTTAATCGCAGATGAGGTAATTTTTTTACCAGAAAGCATAGAGGCAATCTCTATTTCTCTTTCTTTTATTGTTAGATCTTTAATTTTAGTATGTGTTTCAGATTTAATTACTTCTTTATAAACCTTAATATGTTTGTCACCTTTGGATGCAACTTGAGGTATATGAGTAATGGCAAAAATCTGATTTGAAGCTGACATTGAATGCATTAAAACAGCAATTTGATTAGCCACAGTTCCTGATACTCCTGAATCAATTTCATCAAAAATTATTGTTGGAAGACTACATTTTCTGGATATCATAAACTTAATTGAAAGTAAAATTCTTGATAGTTCACCTCCAGAAATAATTTTTTTAATAGGCTTGAATTCAGATCCCAAATTTGAAGAAAATAATAACTCTAATTTTGCTTTTCCATATTCATTAAGTTCATCTATTGGCAATAAATTAATCTTAAATTTTGCATTTTTCATTCCCAATTTAGATAGAATTGAATTTAATTGCTTTTGTATTTCCGGAATAGCTTTAAACCTTTTTTCATTAATTTTTTCTGACAATTTTAAAAGAAATTCATTTTTTTGAGAAATAATATTTCTTACTTCCTCAATCTTTNTTAACAATGAAGTNTTATCAAAAAAACCTTTTGATAGTTTATCTTTTTCTTCAATTAATTGATCAACTGATGAAACCTTATGTTTTTTTANAAGAGAATATATTTTGTCTAGTTTCTCATTTTTGATATTAAGTAATTCAGGATTATATTCAAGTGATTCTTTATAAATTTCTATATCATTCACTACATCTTTTAATTCAATGTATAATGAATTTATTCTTGAATAATAAGTTGAAACNTTATTTGAAAAAGTTTCTGNAGATGANAGNTTTGTTANTACNTCTCCNAGNCTANTTAANATTCCATTTTCATCTGANTNAATTGAATTAACACAAAATGATAATTTACTTTTTANATCATAAANATTACTTAATTCATTAACCTCATCCTCCAATTTATTTAATGAATCTTTGTTTAAATCTAAAGANACCAATTCTTCATACAAAAACTTTTGATAATCGTGATCTCTAATCCCNGTATCATAAATTTTAATTAATTTTTCATTAGAGGTAATCAAAGTCTTCATTTCTCTNTATTTAGATCTAAATTGACTAGAATTATCAATAGTATCTGANAGAGAATCCAGAAATTTAAACTGAAATGATTTATTAAAAAAAGTGTGTGTTTCATTTTGATTATTTATATCAATTAAATTTGAACTAATTACATTTAAAATTTGTAGATTAACNGGGGTATCATTNATGAAAGCTCTGGATTTTCCTGTTGGAATTAATTCTCTTCTTAAAATAGTTTCATCCAGATAGTCAATATTTTCGACATCAAAAAATGTTTTCAAATTATATTTGGAAATATCAAAAGTTGCTTCAACAATACATTTTTTGGAGGAATCTTTTAAAATACTTAAATCAGCTCGCTTACCCAAAACTAGGGAAAGAGCGCCAAGAATTATAGATTTACCAGCACCAGTTTCACCAGTAATTGTAGTCATTCCTTTGTGAAAGTTGACTTCAACATAATCAATAATTGCAAAGTTTGATATTGAAAGAGATTTAATCAAAATAACAAAAAATTATATCAGACAAAAGATTATAAATATATTAAAATTTAAGATTTTATTTCTCTCCATAAATTATTATAAAAAGGTGCAATTTTTTTTAATAATTGTTTAGTATTATTATTGGGAATTGTGGGTCCGCCTGACATAATATTCACAATTTCTTTAGACTTGGTATCAAAAAAAAATTGAATTAAGAATGAATTTGGGCGTCTTTCATTTAAATCATATAGGTTTTTAAGACTATTAAATATATTTTGCTTAGCCAATTTTTGATTGGTTGACATTTGATCCAAACCTTTTCGATGGTACTCGTATATTGTATTTCTATAATTAACAAATGCATTTGACAGAATTGAATCAATAAACCAATACCTATTTTTTCTAGATCCATCAGAGTTCCATCCAACAATATTATTTTGTTGTGCGAGATTGGAAATTTGCTGAGCAACAGAAAAATATCTTTGTCCTCCGTTTAAGGAAAATGAGTCAGAGTCTATTCCAATAATTACATATGCATAAAAGCTTAGGATTGATATCAAATTAGATTCAAAAATATTTGAATTATAAAATAAAGGCTCATACTCCTCGTATTTAAAATTTATATCATTGTCCTGGTAATTAATTAGTGGTGAAGAGTAATTAGATTCGTGTATAGGACGTTGAGATATAATTTGGAGTGTTCCTTTAAAATTATTATTTGAATTGTTGTATTCAGTAATATTAAATATTAAACTACAATGAATTCTTTCTTCATAAGTCCATTTTCTTGATGTCCATACATTAGAATTCATAAACTCCCTAATAGAACTTTCAAGAGTTTTAAAGATCTGCTGATTAGTTTGATTAACTAAATTTGAGTTAATTACAATATCACATTGTAATTCTTGTGAGTATGATTGAATACAAAATAGAACATAGAAAAAAAAAAAGATAATCTTATTCATTGATTTTAATAATTTCATTAAAAATATCCTTTGCAACATCTTTTTTACTCTTTAAATTGAAATTTTTTACACTACCATTTTTTTTTATGTAACTAATTCTATTTGTGTCAAAACAAAAGCCTGACGATTTATCCTTTAGTGAATTAAGAACAATCGCATCAAGTTTTTTTTGTTTAAGCTTAGTTTTTGCGTTTTCATACTCATTATCTGTTTCTAGTGCAAAACCTATAACAATTTGATTATTTTTTATTTTAGAGACCTCTAATAATATATCCTTAGTAGGTTCCAATTTAATTTGGCTAAGCTTTTTATCTTTTTTTATTTTTCGGGTATCGATTGATTTTGGTTTAAAATCAGATATTGCAGCAGCTGAGATAAAAATATCTGAATTTTTGAAATATAAAATGGTTTCATTGTACATTTCTTCTGCAGTTGATACATTAATTAATTTTCCATCATAAGATTTTAAGTCAAGACTATTAGGTCCTATTATTAATTTTACGTTAGCTCCAAGCTTAACTGCTTCTTTAGCTAGTTCAAATCCCATTTTTCCTGAGGATCTGTTTCCAATAAATCTTACTGGATCAATTGGCTCATATGTAGGGCCAGCAGTTATTAAAATTTTTTTATTTTCAAGTGGTTTTTTTTTTTTTAAAAAAGTTTCAATATTTTCAAGTATGTGTTGAGGTTCCATCATTCTCCCTTTACCAATTAATCCACTTGCCAAAAAACCCTCGCCTACAGGAAGAATTTTATCACCATGTTTATTCAATTTTGAAATATTCTTTTTATTGGCTGGATGGTTATACATGTCTAAATCCATTGAAGGTGCAATAAAAACTGGACATGTAGAGGACAAATAAACAGCAATTAACAAATTATTACATGTAGCATTAGCCATTGAGGATAAAATATTTGAAGTTGCCGGGGCTACAATATAAATATCAGCCCAATCTGAAAGTTCAACATGGTTATTCCATTTAGGATTGTCAAATTCTTCTGAAGTGAAAGAGGATAAAACTGGGTTCTGAGATAAAACCTCAAGAGTTAGTGGAGTGACAAAATCTTTTGCAGATTCTGATAAGATAACTTTTACATTTGCTCCAGCATTTTTGATTATTCTAATTAATATAGGGACTTTATATGCCGCTATTCCACCACTAACACCAATTAGTATATTTTTGGATTTAAGCGGATGCATACTANGATTTAGTGGAAGATTCGTCGGTTTTTCTAAAATAAATGTTATCGTTGATCCATTCCTCAACTGCNATAGCNTGAGCTTTTGGAAGTCTCTCATAAAATTTAGAAACCTCGATTTGTTCCTTATTTTCAAAGATTTCCTCTAAACTATCATTGTGAGTTGCAAATTCATCAAGCTTTTCATGTAATTCTTTTTTAATATCAAGGTTAATTTGATTTGACCTCTTTGAAATAATCGAAATAGCTTCATAAATATTATTAGTAGATGATTCTATTTCTTCTCTATTATATGTTTTTGAGCTAACAGATGCTTTGGAATTTCTATATTTAGTCATAATTGTTTTAAGTTTTTTTAAAATTATTTAAAAGATTATTAATGTTATTTATTTTATTTTTTAGGTCTTCAGAATATATAGTCTCAGGATAATACCTCATAATATTATCATGTAATATAACTAATTCTTCTAATCTTTCCTTTTGTTTATTTATTATACTATTAATTGCTATTTCATAGGCAGACAAAAATTTATAATATAAAGCACCTTCTCNGTANGATGTTCCTGGGTGGGTAGCTATAAAATTATCTAATGATTTTAGTGCAGATTTATAATCACTTATAGTATAATATTGTTTTGAAATCTCATAATCCTTTCTTTCAAGTTTATTTTGAAGTTCAGATACTAAAATATTTGCTTCACTTGAAAACTTTGAATTAGGATAATTATTAATAAATATTTGAAGCTTCTCTAGTGATGTAGNGGTGTCGTCTTGATCTAAACTATATTGTGGAGATAAAAAATAATAACATTTAGCTTCTAAAAAATAAGCCTCCTCTAATTTTTGACTTTTAGGATAAGAATTAATAAAGTTCTCAAATTGATANGCAGCAAGATAGTAGTTTTTAGTTTTGAGATAAGAATCAGCAAAAAAGAAAATGATTCTTTCAGATTGTGGCTTACCCCTGAAAGATGGTGTAATTTGTTCTAGTAATCTACTAGCTCGTCTATATTCTCCATTGTTATAATAAGTTTCAGCTGCTTTATATTTGAGGCTAGCATCTTTACTATTTAATATTTTTTGAAAATCATTACAAGAAAAAAGTGAAATGATCAAAAAAATCAAAACAAAATTTAATTTGAAATTTTTATTTTTCATTTTGCAAAATTAGAAAAACTATGTGTATTAACAGAATTAGAAATTAATTATTTTTGATCTGAAAATACACTAATTTCCTCAATAATTCTTGTTTTAAGACCCTCACTACCAGGAGTTAAAGGTAGCCTTAAAAAGTTTTTATAAATTCCTAAGCTATTTAATAGGCATTTTATGCCGGTGGGATTTCCCTCCTCAAAAATTAAATCAATCATTTTTTTTAGTTTAGCATATGCGTTTTCTGATAAATTTTGATCAATATTAGTTGACATGTCAAGTAATTTTTTGAATTCAACAGGAAAAGCATTTCCAATTACTGATATAGATCCTACTGCACCATATCTCATTGCTAGATGAGCCGAGGCATCATCACCCGATACAACCTGAAATGATGGATGACAGAGTTTGATTATCGTTTTTAATTGTTTAAGGTTAGGATTTGCCTCCTTTATGCCAATTATATTTTTGTTCATAGATAATTTAAAGACTGTATCAGCGGATAGATTACATCCAGTTCTAGAAGGGACATTGTACAAAATTATTGGAGATTTACTATTTACTGCAATTTCATTAAAGTGATTAAACAATCCATCTTGCCTTGGAAGATTATAATAGGGACATACTGATAATATAGAATTAAATTTTGAATGATCATATGAATTAATATCACTAATTACTGATTGAGTTGAATTACCTCCTATACCAAGAACTATTGGTATTCTCTCATTGACAATTTTATGAACAAAATTCAAAATTTCTTTTTTTTCAGGAGATAAAAGCGTTGGTGATTCAGATGTGGTACCAAGTAAAACAATATAATCGATATGAGAATCCATAAGATAAGTTATATGCTTTTCTAAGGATAAAAAATCAATTTTTAAAAATTCGTCAAAAGGAGTCGTTAAAGCAACACCCAGTCCATTTAAATTCATTATATGTGATTGTTTATTACATTATAATATTTGGGTATTTCTTTTTTAATGGAATTTAAATCGTTTGGAGAAAAATTAAAAACAAGATCATTTAATTTTGTATCAGTTGTTAAAAAGCCAATAGAAAATTTATTTTTAATATTTACACTCAAATACTTCAAAAAAATATTATCTCTTTCATATAAATTAAAAAGAATATCGTATTTATTATCAATAAAAGAATTTTTAATTTTACCAGAAAAATTTATGTCATCAATATCAATTCTCAAGTGATTTGAGTAATCAAAAACAAAACTAGAATCAAACCACAAAAAGTTAATATTTTCTTGAGGTATGGAAAAAATTTCATTAAAAAAAGAAAGATCTTTTATTTTTATATTTAAATTTTTATCTATCAAGATTAGAATTTTAGGATTTAATTTTTTTGTTTTTTTAAAGGTTTTTTTTTGAAGGTTATTTAGTTTTCTATCATAAAAAAATTTTAAAAAAATTTTTTTTAACTCATTTTTCATAAAACTTTGACAAAATTAATTTGAATTCTTTTGAATACTATTTTTTTTATTAAAATTAATTTTAATAATAAAAATGTTAAATATATAACATTATTGCTTTAACATTTTAATCAAATCAGCTTCACTTAGTATTGGTATTTTANAATCTAATACNTTTTTATACTTGGAAGGACCAATATTTTTTCCAGCTATAAAATAATTAGTTTTACTTGATATATTAGAAATCAATTTTCCGCCATTTTGACTAATTACATTCTTTAATTCATCTCTTGAAAAACTATCAAAAACTCCCGAAATGACNAATTTAAGTCCACTGAACTTATTTGAATAAGCATCANCTNTTTCGGAATAAGAGTTAAAATTTAGTCCAGCTAGTTTAAGTCTTTGTAATTGATCTAGATTATTTTCTTCTTGAAAATAATTAATTAAACTTTGAGCAATTTTCTCACCAATTTCATCTATGCTAATTAATTCTTCAAAAGATGAATTTGAGATAGCATCAATATCCTTAAATGATGAAGTAAGATTTTTTGCAACAGTAGTTCCAACGTGTCTTATTCCTAGTGCAAATAATACTTTATGAAAAGATTTATTTTTAGACTTTAATATACCTTCCAAAATATTNGATACNGATTTAGATGCCATTCTGTCTAATTTCATTAAATCNTCTTTTTTTANTTCATATAAATCGGCTATATTTTTTATTAAACCTGCTTCGAACATATTCAAAATTGATTCCTCACCTAAACCCTCAATATTCATTGCATTTCTTGAAATAAAGTGTTGAATCGAACCAATAATTTGCTTTTTACATAACGTCGAATTTAGACAATAATGATTAGCCCCATTTTCATCTCTGATTAATTTCGAATTGCAATCTGGACAATTTTTTATGAAATGAATCTTTGAATCCTCATCTCCTCTTCTACTAGAGTCAACTCCTATGATTTTTGGAATTATCTCACCTCCTTTTTCAACTTTAACATAATCTCCAATTCTTAATCCTAACTTCTCTATTTGATCTGAATTATGTAAAGAAGCTCTTTTTATGGTTGTTCCGGAAATCAAGACAGGTGAAAGCTCTGCAACTGGTGTAACAGTTCCGGTTCTTCCTACTTGATAAGTTATCGAATTTAACCTTGTAAAAATATTTTCAGGTTTAAACTTATATGCAATTGCCCATCTTGGATATTTCGATGTATAGCCCAACTTTTTTTGTAATTGGAGTTCATTTACTTTAATNACTATTCCATCTATTTCGTAATTTAAATTNCGACGCTCGTAATTCCATTTATCTATGAAGTNGAAAACTGAATTTNTGTTTTCAGCTAGAATGAATTCATCAGACACTTTAAATCCCAGCAACCTTGCATTAGACAGGGAATCAAATTGTGTTAAAATATTTTCATTTTGATNAATTATACTAAATAAATAACATACAAGTTCTCTTTTAGCTACTAACCTGCTATCCTTTAATTTAAGTGTTCCAGAAGCAGTATTCCTTGGATTCATGTATTTGGGCAACCCNTCCCTCTGTCTTTCTAAATTTAATTTTTCGAATGATCTATTTGGCATTAATATTTCTCCTCTTGCCTCAATTTTTCTAGATGATAGTTTATTAAGTACCAATGGAATTGTTGGAATAGTTCTTATATTTTCTGTTATGTCATCTCCATTTATGCCATCACCTCTTGTTAAAGCTTGAACTAACAATCCTTGTTCGTACAATAAACTTATTGAAACTCCATCATACTTTAACTCACAGGTAAAACTTATTTTTTCTTTATCACCAATTATTCGTTTTATTTTTTTTACCCAATCATTGACTTCATCCCTTGTGTATGTATTATCAAGTGAATACATCTGATAATTATGTTTTTTTGTCTCAAAATTATTTAAAAGGCCCCCTCCTATTCTTTTTGTTGGAGAATTGATGTCAGTAAATTCGGGATAAGATTCTTCAAGGGATATTAATTTTTTTAGTTTTTGATCAAACTCATAATCTGAAATTACAGGCTTATCTTCTGTGTAATACAAAAAATTATGACGATGAATTTCATCTCTGAGTTCATGAATGTATTTTTTAATTTCTCTTTTCATGATTTTATTGCACTTAACATTCTTTTTTTACCCATAAAATCTTTTTTAATCTTTACTTTTGAAAAATTTGACTTTAAAACTTGGTTTTCTACTTTTTTATAATAANTAGGATTAAGCTCAAAAAAAAGTTTGCCTCCTTTTTTTAGTGCATTATTTGCAAAATTTATACAATGCTTATAATAAAATATCGGATCATCATTTGGAGTNAATAGTGCAAGTTTTGGCTCATAATTTATAACCCTAGGTTGAATATTTGTAATTTCACTTGGGTGAATATATGGCGGGTTTGATATCACAAAATCTAATGAGGATTTTTCTTCGTGAAAATCTATTATATCTGTAGTTACCCATTCAATATCAATATTTAATTTTTTTGAATTTTTTTTAGCTAATGANATTGCTCTTTNAGATTTATCTATTCCTTTCACAGTTATNCTAGGATTATTTTTTTTTAANGCAAGGGCAATGCATCCACTTCCAGTACAAAGATCTACAACTTTATCTCCATTAGTCAAAGATTTAGTTGACCACAATGTTAATTCCTCGGTTTCTGGTCTTGGGATTAAAACATTTGAATCAACGTTAATTTCGAGATTAAGAAAAAAAGATTTACCAGTAACATATTGTAATGGACAATCGTTTTTAATTAACAATAAAGAATGATTTAGCTTGGAAATCTGAATTTTTGAGAGCCTTTTCTGTGGATCTAGAGCAATTATTGTAGGGTTAAATTTAAAAAAAGAAGTCAAAATATTTTTAAACATAAAATCAACTTCTATAATTTTAAATTGAGAACTAAGTGTATCTCTAAAAAGGTCTCTAAATTGAATTATATTCATTTATAAATGTTTAATCATCCAGATATCACAATTATGGTGCCCTGTATTACCAATGGGTTTATCAATATAACTAAATCCTTTTTTTAAATATAATTTTTGTGCCATTTTCATTGAGCTTACAGTCTCTATATAACATGATTTATAATTATTAGCTTTAGCAAATTTCAAACATTTATTTATCATCAATTCTCCCCAACCCTTTCCTCTTGCTTCTTTTAAAAAATACATTTTTTGTAACTCGCAAACGTTAGATTCATGTTGATTAAGAAAATTTATTCCCGCACCTCCCAAAATATTATCATCATGTTCTAAAATAAAATATCTAGTTCTTGGCATTAAAAAATCCTTAGATAGTGAATTCAAGTTTGGATCTGAATATGCTGTTCCAAATTTAGGTGCTTTCATTTCAACTATTACTTTTTTTAT